>CAZOHR010000045.1:11681-16231 GCA_964579045.1 uncultured Bacteroidales bacterium
TCATCTAATTCTCTTTAATTAATGGGCTGACGCACGATTTTTTCTAACGCGAATTACGCGAATTAACACGAAGTGAAATGGTGATTGTTAATTATGCTGCCATTTATTTACAATCTGTGTAGTTAATATCTCAGGTATTCTATTCGTAAAAATTCGCGTAATTCGTGTAATTCGCGTTAAAAATTAACAACAGATTCTTCATCTAATTCTCTTTAATTAATGGGCTGACGCACGATTTTTTCTAACGCGAATTTCACGAACCATTGCTCGGCGCAGCCAATTAACACGAAAGGAAAGGGTAATTGTAATCTATTCAGAATCATTCTAAATTTCGCTCTTTTTCTAATTTTTACAAACATTTTTGTACCTTGCATGTTCTCAGAAAAGAAACAAAATAATTTAACAAATAAATATTTTATATGATTACTTTACCAAAATTACCTTATGAAATGAATGCACTGGAACCTCATATCAGCGCAAAAACAGTAGAATTTCATTACACAAAACACCATCAGGGTTATGTGAACAAATTAAATTCACTAATCGAGAAAACTCAATTTATAGGGAAGTCTCTCGAAGACATAGTAAAAAACTCAGATGGCGCCATTTTCAACAATGCTGCTCAAATTTGGAATCACACATTTTACTGGGAAGGATTTTCTGCTAATCCACAGGAGCATCCAAGCGAAGAACTTGCAGAAATGATTGCCGAAAAATGGGGATCATTTGACAAATTCAAAGAGGAATTTACAAATGCTGCTATCGGATTGTTTGGATCAGGTTGGCTGTGGTTAGTTGTAGATAAAAACAAAGAATTAAAAATTATTGGAACATCAAATGCTGCAACACCATTAACTACAGATGATAAACCTTTGTTAACTTGTGATGTATGGGAACATGCATATTACCTCGATTATCAAAACCTCAGAACTAATTACCTCAACAAATTTTGGGATATTGTTGACTGGAAAAAAATTGAAGGAAGATTATAATATTCAAGACCTGCTTCGGCGGGTCTTTTTTTTATTAATACAATCAAAAATTAACTATTTTTGTATGAACACTAAACAAATTGAATTATGAAAACTTTTATCTTCTCAATGTTCTTTCTTGTTATTGCACAAATAACAGCTTTTGCTCAAACAAATTGTACTGAACAGCCAGTTGGAAATTTAATTACCGACATTACTCCCACTCAAGCTCAAGATACAATAAATGCATATCTAGACAAAGACTGGTTTGTAATCCTTGATGTAAGAACTCCGACTGAATATAACACAATGCATTTAAACCAAGGAGTAAATCTAAACTTCAATTCTGGAATTTTTAGTACCGAAGTAGCAAAGTTAGATCGAAATAAAGTTTATGTTCTTCATTGTGCTTCTGGCGCTCGTAGTGGACAAGCAAAAGTTATTATGGAAAATCTTGGTTTCTATAGAGTCTATAATATGAGTGGCGGTCTAAATTCTTGGAATGGTTCTGGTTACCCAACTACCACTGATGTTGCGCCTATTGTTGACGCATGTGAATTAGAATATCTATTCGAAGACATATTAGTTGGCAATACCGAATCATATACTTTTAAAATCACAAATGCGGCAAACGACACTCTTAAAATCAGTGAAGTTAGTGAGCTTGCAGGCACTGAGTTTTCAACGGATTTTGATATCGACACAACTTTAGCAGGCAGCTTTGAATACTCATTTAATGTTTATTATACTCCTGTTGATGATATTGCAGACAATCAAACATTTACAGTTACTACAAATGGTGGAATAATTGAATTTAGTCTTAACGGAACAGCTCTTGATTTTACTGGAATCGCAAGTGCGCAAAACAACAGCATTACCGTTTATAATAACACTTATAACAAGCTGATTGAAATTAGAGGAAATTCAATTGGCGTCAAATCATACACACTAATAAGCACATCAGGTGTTGTTTGTAAATCTGGTAAACTAAATGGAGAAACTCAGATTAATTACAACGGCATGGCTAGTGGAATTTATATTTTAAGAGTAGAGTCAGAGAAAGAAGTTAAAACCTTTAAACTTTTGATGGAATAAGAAAAAGCAGTGTCCCATAAAGTGTGTAAGGCATTATTCCAATTCTTTCTTCTTCTCAACAAATTCTGTTTTGCTGATTTCTCCTTTGGCATATCTGGTCTTTATAATATCAAACGGTAACATAAGGCCCAATTTCTTAATCTTGATTTTTTGCATCACCACTTTAATTGTTAAGCCTATAATCGCTATAAGAATAATGAGGCCGATCAAACCTTCAACCCAATATCCTTTTCCCAAACAATAATATCCGATTATCATAATGTTTATTTTAAATTATTTGATTATTTTAGTTTATACTGTCTTCTGTTCACAAAAATACACAATAGCATTGCCCTAATTGTTACATCTTTCTAACATAAAGTTACAAGATTCAAGTTTTCACATTCGAATAATCGGCAAATCCATAAAGCGGGAAGATTGAAAGAGAGTTCACAACAAGTGATGTGGTGATTGCGCAATGTAAAAATGTGATAATTGGTTGAATACCATTGCATGTGATAAAATTGCATCCCGTCATAAAACATTTTTACCTCTTAGTTGTTTTGATAAAAAAACCAAAATTATGTCGAAAACCAAGTGTAAACTTTCAGAAGAAAAATACGAAGAAAAAAAGCCCGGAAAGCCAAAGTTTAAGTGTGCAAAATGTGGGCGTATAGCGAAGAAGGAGGATAGCATCTGTAAGGCAGAAAAGGTGAAGGATTAATTGGAATGATGGATTGTTGGGATATTGGAATATTGGGGGGGCAGAGCCGTTTCACAAATTGGAGTAATGGAATAATGGAATGATGGGGTGGGCAGAACGGTCAACGACTACTGCTCAGATTTGTAATATAAAACCAAAACCCCATTTGCACCTAAATTAAAGGTTTTTCCCGAATCTGAAACTATTTTGCAATCGTCGGTGGCAAATATAACATCTGCTTTTGACTCTGCCGAAAGACCTGCAAGTTTTAGCGCATCATCAGGCAAAACAAGTTTCACTGTCTGCGGATTCTTATCAAAGTTTACAATAAACAATAAAACTTCATCCTTTATATATCGCAGAAACGAATAAATAAACTGACTGTTATAGTTTTCATTATCTTTATTACACCATTGCAAATCGTAAAAAGCGCCTTTCTGAATGGTTTCATTATTTAATGCCAGATTAAGAATGGCTTTGTAGGTGGAACGAAGATTTTTCTGTTCTTCGGTAAGCAAAGCTCCGTCGAAAGCGCCACCATTCATCCAGTTTTGATGTTGAGTAACTCCACAGTAATCGAAAATGCTTGTTCGGCCGTCGTGCCCGCTAAAACCTTCGGCATCGGGAGCATTCTCGCCAAGTTCTTGTGCAAAATATTGCATGTATGACGATTTCTCCAAGCAACACGAAACGACAAGCGCAGGAATTGCCCGCCAAGCATTTGATGCAAAAAACTCTGAGGCTATTCGCTGTTCATCATGATTTTCGAGAAAATATAGCATGTGTTCTTTAATATCGTCAACTTGTTGCCAGCAGTTGGTAATATCGTTAGCCCATTTGTGTCCTTCGATAATGCCTCGTAGTGTATCGTAAAGTCCAACTTTATCGTAGAGCAAATCAAATCCTCCCTGGTGAATGTAGCTTCGATATTGTTTCGGATCATAAACTTCTGCAACAAATAAAATATTTGGGTACTCATTTTTTACTCGCTTAATGGCATAATTCCAAAACTCCACAGGCACCATTTCGGCCATATCGCAACGAAAGCCATCAACACCCTTATTTGCCCAAAAGAGTAAAATATTTGTCATTTTAAGCCATGTATTTGGTACAGGATCAAAATGTTTGGAATTGCCATTAAGATAATCCACGCCAAAGTTTAGCTTAACTGTTTCGTACCAATCATTTACCGAAGGTGTGGCAGAAAAACAGTCGTTTCCGGTTACTTTTGCTGGCATTTCGAGATATGGATTTGCGCTGCTGCTACTTGTCGGAAGTTGAAGCTTTTCACCCGGAAGATAATAGAAATTATTTTGTGGTAGGAATGAATGGTTGACATCGTCGTTTTCGCCCAAATCTTTCTCTCCATTTGGTTTAGCTGTTGATATATATGATCTCGAAACATGATTAGGAACAAAATCAATAATTGCTTTTAATCCAACTTGGTGTGTTCTCTGCAAAAGCTCTTCAAATTCATTCATTCTATTACTAACCTGCACTGCCAAATCGGGACAAACATTGTAATAATCGCGAATAGCATAAGGCGAACCAGCTTTGCCTTTTACATAATCGGGATGATCGACGAGAATATTATCTTCTGCATACGATGTTAATGAAGCATGTTCCAGAATTCCGGTGTACCAAACATGAGTAAAGCCAAGTGATTTTATTTCTTCCAGCGCTTTAGTAGTAATATCAGCAAACTTGCCACAGCCGTTTTCTTCGATGTTTCCGTTAAAGCGTGTATTTCGGTTTTTATTTCCGAAAAGCCTTACAAGTAACTGGTAGATATGAATTTTCAT
>CAZOHR010000046.1:0-16132 GCA_964579045.1 uncultured Bacteroidales bacterium
GAGCCTAACCATGGAGTAACTACTGTAACTCCAGAAGAATCTGGAGATTACGATTTCACTCTTTCAATAACTGATAGTTATGGTTGTTTCTCTGAAAATGTTTTCACAGTTACTGTATATGAACTTAACGATCCTTTCTGCGGCACTTTCTGCAATAGCATGGTATACGAAACAGATTCAGACACAATAAATGATGGTAGTGACGAATATCCATCACAAAACAATTCTACTTGCGACTGGCTAATAAGCCAAACGAGCAAATTAAACACAGATTTGTTCCTCTACTGGAACTATTTCGATGTTTATGAAGGTGATATTTTAAAAATTTACGCAGGAAACTCAGATGCCGCTCCTCTCCTTTTCGAGTTTACGGGCAATGTTGAAATTCCTGAATCTTTTGTTATTCCTGGAAACGAAGCATTTATTACCTACACCACAAACGGCACTTTGCGCTCACCAGGATGGGAATTTGTTTATCAAACTGTGCCTACTCAATCACCTTCACTGAATTTAGCAGAAATAAATATTTTCCCTAACCCTGCAAACGAATCTATTACAATCTCTGGACTTACAGAAATTGCAAATATAAGCATCTCTGATATGAGTGGTAGAGTTCTTTTCACTGACTCTGAATTTGATAATGGAACAATTGACATTTCTAAATTTGCAGCAGGGGTGTATCTTGTCAATATTAGCAATTCATCACTGACAAAATCAATGAAAATTATAAAGAAATAGACAACAAACTTATTTTTTATCCATATCCTGAATTGCACAAAGAGCTTTTGGTATAATTTCACAAATAAATGAAGATATTAGTATTTGTACTAATATTTTCATTTATTATATTCCGTACTTTTGTACTAATTAGTACTTAAAAGCCTGATTATGAAAAAAACACTTTTAACTCTTTGCCTATTCTTCTATTTTGCATCACAGAGTTTCTCCCAAACAGCAACAAACTTTACATGTAATGACTGTGAAGGAGTAAATCACGACTTATTCTCTGTACTTGATCAAAATAAAGTTGTAATTATAATTTGGGTAATGCCATGTGGTCAATGTATTTTGCCATCAAAAACAGCATATAACATTTACAAAAGCTATCAGACCACCCACCCTGGTAAGGTACTGTATTATCTTTGTGATGATATGGCCAATAACACTTGTGGCGAACTACAAGCTTGGGCGACAACGAACAAGTTTTTTGATGTTCCACTTTTCGTAAATGAATCAATTAGTATGTTTGATTATGATGGTCCAGGAATGCCAAAAATCGCAATTGTTGCTGGTACTAATCACAAAGTTTACAATACTCAAGAAAACACCTTTAACACTCAGGAAATACTTGATGCAATAGATCTTGCCATTGAAGAAACCAGTGGTATTGAAGATTTACAAGCAAATAAGTTTAAATCCGAAATAGTCTTCAACATGTCCGACAACTCACATCAACTAATATTAAACTCTATTGAACCTGAAACAATCGAAGTTCAAATTATTAATGCAACTGGGCAATTATTAAACAATTTATTCAATGGAAATATAAATCCAGGTGAAAATCAATTTAAGATAAACTCGAGCGAATATTCAGCAGGTTTGTACTTTGTGAAAATCTCTGTCGATGGCATAGAACAAAGCATAAAGTTCATTGTTAACTAAATACAATTCAAATATGAAAACACTATTATCTATATTATTAGCTCTACTGCTTGGCATCACAGGATTTGCGCAAACCGCTACTAATTTTACTTGTAATAACTGCGATGGAATAAGTTATGATTTATTCGATGAATTGGATGCAGGAAAAATAGTTGTTTTAGTTTGGGTTATGCCTTGTGGAACATGTGTATTACCAACCAAGACAGCATACAATGTAGCACAAAGTTACCAAGTTTCCAATCCAGGCAAGGTCGTTTTCTATTTGTGCGATGATTATGGTTCAACAAGCTGTAGCTCGATGCAAAGTTGGGCAAATACAAATAATATTACTGAGTCCGTAATTTTCTCTAACTCTTCAATCAGAATGTCGGACTATGGAGCTGCTGGTATGCCTAAGATGGTTGTTCTAGCAGGATCAAGCCACACTGTTTACGACAATCAGATAAACACTTTCGATTATCAACAAATTGTTGATGCAATAGATTTGGCGATATTGGAAAGTACTAGCGATTTAGAAAATAACCCTAACATTAAGAATCAGACCAATGTATATTATGATAAAAATACAAGTTCTGTTAACCTTTCTGTATTTACGAGTAAACCATCAATGCTAACAACTCAGGTTTACAATGGGATTGGTCAAAACGTCACTATTCCTCAAGACTTTACACTATCTGCTGGTGAGAATAATCTCAAAATTGATACGGACTTATTAAAACCAGGTGTTTACATAATACGTATTTCTGAGAATTCAATCAATAAAACATACAAATTCTTTGTTTACTAAAAATTTCTCTATGACATTAATGAAGAAAGTTTTACTCGCTGGAATAATACTAATTGCCACAAATAGTCTCGCTTTTTCACAATGCTGTTCTGCAGGAGGTGCAAATCCTGTAGCTGGTGACATATCAACAAGTTTGCTAATGAAAGGCCAGATGGATATTGTTGCAAATCATCAATTTGTAAACTCTAACAAATTTTTGAATTACACAACGCCAGATCTCACTTACCTCAATAATTTCACAAGTAATTATCTCTATTCGAGAGTAGCTTATGGAATCACAAAAGAATTGACGATATCAGCAGAAACTGGATACTGGATAAATAAAACTCAGATAGGCGTTAACAATGCGGATACAATAAGCTCGTCGGGAATCGGTGATATTATTATTTTTCCACGACTTAACGTTTACAGTAAGAACAAATTTGAAATTACAACAGGTTTGGGAATTAAAATTCCGATAGGAAGTTACAATGACTCAATAGGAATTCTTGAACCTTTTTCGGGAGAAACATTTTATATCAATAAACCACCTGCAATTCAGCTATCAACAGGTTCACACGACTTTATTTTTAATATTTTTGCATCCAGAAAATTTCCAGAAATACAAGCTCGTATTTTTGCTAATACTGTATACATAAAAAAAGGTTGGAATCCACTTGGCGAAAAAATGGGAGACTACTTTAGTTTTAGTCTTGTTGCTTCTAAATCATTCTTTCAAAAATTAACTATCCTCACTCATGCAAAATTTGAATTTATAAACTTAATGTCGATTAATGAGGATATTATGATGGTTTCTTTTCCAAATTATGACCCTCTTGCTACAGGTAGCAAAAAGCTCTTTGTTGTACCACAAATAAACTACAGTCCGACCAAAAACATCAGCATTTTTGCTCTTTGTGAAATACCTGTTTATCAGTACGTTAATAAAACCCAGATTGCTTCTCAGTGGAATATGACTGCAGGTATTTCGTACAGGATACAAATTAAAAAAGAGGAGATAAAACCAGCAATTTGATGGTTTCTTTTTTCCGTTGGTTTTAGTTTAGAGATTCTTCAAAGACCAACAGAAAAGCATTTTTCTGTAATCAGAATACTTAGAACTCTACTCCTTTTCCATCAAAAACTTATCTCCAGTTTTTTCAACAACATTCTTCTTCCATTCTTCTGAATAACCCGGAAACATAGGTGATTTGGGATAGCCCCATTGATTTTCGAGAAATTCACCATCTTTTTCATGCTTTACATTCCCGTCGAGATATTTCACTAGTAGAAAATTGCCAAATTCGCTCCAGTAATCTACAACATAATTAGCCATATTGCAGGAATAATCAGTTAGAAACTGGCGTGCAATTGCTGGATCTTTTTTATACAAATCAAGTGCAGCAGCATCAATTTCTGGCTGATATGTTGCGAACTTATTTTCCAATTCAGACTGATGTTTTGCGATTTCAGGCATCACTCGATCGTAGAATAAATATTTAAAATGAGCAACTCTGTTAAAAACCCAAAATGCAGCATCATCTTTATATGTTAGCATATCGCCATAACCTTCAGCCCATTTCTCAGCTGGCTTTGTAATCCCCATATAAAATGGAACATAAACGCATGAACCGGCATCATCAACTCCTAACCAATAAATGCCACCAATAGCATCAGGCAACCAAGAACGCATTTGAGCAATAAACGAGAAACCAGTTTGCTGAGTGACTGTTACTCTTTCGTTGAAATACCCCTTATCATTAACTTTGTAGGTTAGTGGTCTCCAACGATATGGCAAGCCAAACGGACCTGCCCCCTCATCTTTACTCATGTCAAGTTCTGTTCCTTGCAAATAATTGCGCTTAAATGCAAATAAATCCTGAGGTGTGAGTTTGCGATTTGGTTTAATATAAAGAGGCATTCTGATACTCAAATCCTTGCCACAAGCATGATCCCAATATTTCGCCATGTCATCATTAACCGCATTAAACATAGCCCAAACTCTCAACTCACAAAACCTTGCAGCATCAAATGTTATTGGAGCATAAGCCTGTGAAAATGAAAACTCCTCATCTTTTCCTTCAAAATACTTTTTGCTGCGAGCAAATGAAATCACATCTTCAGCATAAATCACTTCAACCTCTGGATTAAATATCTTATCCATTTCCTTGCTACTTATTGATGTCTTTCCATCACTAAGTTTAAAATTAGTAATTCTAGAGTGATTTGCATGAGCCGACACATATCCATCTGGAATTCTTACTGCAACCCAAACAACTCCTTTATTTTTATTAATATACTTTTTTAATTTCTTATCGTAAACCATTTCTGTTCCTTTGCTCACCATCTCCAAAATCCAAACTTCATTAGGATCGCCAATAGAAAAAGATTCGCCACTACTTGCATAGCCATACTCTGTCAGTAATTCTATCATAACTTTGATAGCTTCACGAGCATTTTTAGACCTTTGCAAAGCCAAAAACATCAAACTACCATAATCAATTATTGCAGTTGAATCAATAAGTTCTGACCTTCCACCAAAAGTTGTTTCTCCAATTGCGACCTGATATTCGTTCATAAATCCTACCACCTGATATGTTTTTGAAACTTGTGGAATTTGACCTAATGGTTGAGCAGTTCCGCGATCGTACATTGTTACCATGCTTCCTTCAGGCCACTCAGCAGCTGGTCGCCAATAAAGTTCGCCATAGCGAATATGCGAATCGGCAGCATAACTAATCATTGTGCAGCCATCAACCGAAGCACCTTTTGTAACAAGATAATTTGTACATGCTGAGCCATTAAGAATAAATAAGCAAGTAAAAACAAACATCAACAATAAAATCTTTATGCTTTTCATTTTTGTATTTTTTTAGTAGTAATATTTTTTGCTAAAATAAATGAATTAACTTTGACAAAACAAAAGTTTTATGATAAGTTTTGACAGATTCACACTTGACAATGGACTTAGGGTTCTAATTTACCATGACAAAACCACTCCGATGGTCGCTTTTAACCTTCTTTATGATGTGGGAGCAAGAGATGAAAATCCTGAAAGAACAGGTTTTGCACATTTATTTGAACATCTAATGTTTGGTGGATCGAAAAACATTAAAAATTTCGATACTGTTTTGCAAAAAGCCGGTGGTGAGAATAATGCATTCACAAATAATGACCACACAAATTATTACATCACAGTTCCAAAACAAAACATCGAAACCGCTTTTTACCTCGAATCGGACAGAATGCTCGAATTGGCTTTTTCTAAAAAAAGCCTCGATGTTCAAAGGAATGTTGTTTCAGAGGAATTCCGTCAGAGGTATTTTAACCAGCCTTATGGCGATGTTTCACTTTACCTCAGACCTTTAGCATATAAAAGCCATCCTTATCAATGGTCAACTATTGGAAAAGAAATTAGACATATTACCGAAGCAAGTCTCGACGAAGTAAAAGATTTCTTTTTTAAATACTATGCACCAAATAATGCAATTCTGGTAATTGGTGGTGATGTGGAGACAGCAAAAATGGAAATTCTTTGTAAAAAATGGTTTGGCGATATTCCACGAAGAAATGTTCCCAAAAGAGATATTCCTTCAGAACCAGTTCAAACCGAAAAACGTATTCTAACTTTAGAAAGAGATGTTCAGGCAGATGCGATATATATGGCTTATCACATGTGCTCTAGATATGACGATAACTATTTTGCAACAGATTTGATTTCGGATTTATTATCGAATGGAAGATCGTCGCTTTTCAATCTTAATCTGGTAAAAGAGAAAAACTTGTTTCCCGAAATTGACGGCTACATTCAGGGCAGCTTAGATCCTGGACTTTTTATGATAAATGCAAAGCTTTATCCTCATGTTGATTTTGACACAGCAGAAAAAGCCATTAAAACAGAAATCCAAAAACTTATAGATGGCGATTTTTCGGACAGAGAACTGGATAAAGTAAAAAACAAAGCTTTATCTACTCAGTTGTTTTCTAAAATCGGAGTGCTTAATATTGCGATGGAACTGGCATATTACGAATGGCTCGGTAATGCAGAGTTGATAAATTCTATTGAAGAAAAAATTATGAATGTCACTAAAATGGATGTTAGAAGAGTGGCTTCTGAGATTTTCAAAGACAGCAATTTATCTTGTATTTATTACAAATCAAAAAACTAAAGTTATGATTAACAGAAATATCGAACCAAAGGTTAAAGAGATTTCAAAAATAAATCTTATGAAACCTGAAAAACATATCCTTAAGAATGGTACTAACTTATATGCTTTTAGATCCGACAGTTCCCCTGTGGTAAAACTCGATATTGTATTTAATGCAGGTATAGAATATGAAACAAAAAAATTAATTGCAGTATTTGCTAATGCACTAATTAAAGAGGCTCCAAAAGGTATGATGCCAGATGAAACATCTGAATACTTTGATTTTTATGGATCTCATATCGAAAGTTTTACTGGGAACGATACAGCAGGATTAAGGTTATATGTTCCCAAACGTTTTCTTAAAGATGTTCTGCCAGTATTTGCCGATTTAATAAAAAACCCATCATTGCCAGATAAAGAATTTGAAATTTTACAAAGCAAGCATTTCGAAACTTTAAAGAACAACCTGCAAAAGACAAAATATGTGTCAATGCGTGGTTTAAACACAGAATTATTTGGTACAAATCATCCTCGCGGCTTTGAAATTATTCCCGAAGATGTTTGGTTAATGAGAAAAACTGATATTAACGATTTTGTTGACAGGCACTATTCTTTAGCCGATAGTTTCATGCTAATCTCAGGTATGTGCGATGACGAATCTATTAGTTTATGCAATAAATATTTCTTCGATAATTCGTCAAAAAATAATAACCAAGCAAAACCAGATTTTAAAATCCTTGAGTCGAATAAAGAAATCAGACTTTACCCAATAGATTCTGCTGTTCAGTCTAGTATCTACATTGGAAAATCACTTGGCAAACTAACAGAAAACGAGATTACAGACATCTCGATTCTAAACACAGTGCTTGGTGGATACTTTGGCTCACGACTAATGAAAAACATTCGCGAAGACAAAGGTTACACATATGGAATTGGCTCTTTTATAGCTGAATATAACGACTGCGCCGCATTAAAAATCACAGCTGATGTTGGAGTGGATGTTACACAAATGGCAATCGACGAAATTTACAAAGAGATTAGCCTATTATGTGAAAAGAAAATTCATTATGCCGAATTAAATCTAGTCAGGAATTTTATGTTAGGCGATATGTTGGCATCTTTCGATGGAGTATTTCAAAATGCCTCAATACACGAAAAGCTTATTTCAACAGGCAAAAGCAAAAATTTCATTAAAAATCAAATTAGCCGAATTAAAAACATTACCGCTTCAGAATTGCAAGATTTATCTGTTAAGTATCTCGACAAAAAAGGTTTTCATACTGTTGTGGCAGGGAAAATGTAAAGTTTGTTTTTGAATGTGAATTTCTTAAACAAAAGTTAATAAAAATTTGACTTTTTATCTCATTTAAAACAGCAATTTTTGCTTATTTCTGCCGATTGTATAAAATTAATCCAATGTTTTCAACATTTATAAAAATTTGTTAATAAATTCTGACACGCTATAGTGCTGATTTACAACACTTTAAAATCAGGGTTACATTTTCATTGAACTTTTTTTAATTATTTTTGTTGTATGTAAAAAGTATTTTGTATATTTGTAAAGAATTTAAAAGCGATTCAATGAAGAAATTAGGTGTTTTAGTAGTAATAATGTTTGCAAGTAGCTTAATGATTATGGCTCAGCAGACTACAGCATCTTTATTATGTAGTGCTGACAACATTACAATTAACGATAACGATAAAAACACAAACAGTGCTTCAACCAAATCATTTGAAGTAACTGCAAACCCTGTTAACGAAAGTGTTAGCGTTAAATTCAATGTTAATGCAAGCATCGAAAGTGTTAAGATGATAAACAATAATTCTTCAGTAGTTTTTGAAACTGGAAAATCTCGTGGTGCTGCAGGTTCAGTTCTCGAAATTCCTGTTGAAGATATGGAACCAGGAACTTATTTCATTCGCGTTCAAACCGAAAGCGGCGTTCAGGTTCAAAGAATTATCATTTCAAAGTAATACACAACAACATTTTATATAAGGACAGTTTCGGCTGTCCTTTTTTTTTTAGCATCAGTCTATGTGCTTCTCTGTGTAGAATAACATACTACTAAAGCACTAAATCACTAAAAACACAAACGGCTTTAGCCCTCGCGACTCAAGGAGCAAAACACTAAATCCCACAAAAGAACTTTACACCACATGAGGTAACACTGCCAATTCACACAACATTATTAAAAACATTTGGTTTGCATCAATCTAAACTTTAAATTTACATTTTATTCTCTGAGTCCTTTTGGAAAAAACAAAGAATAACATTCAAATTGAACCTTAAACCTATAATAGCATACAATGTCTAATTTGGCAAAATATCTCAGCGAAGAAAAACAATCAAAACTGAAAGGAGGATTGTATCATAAAACTCAGGTAAATCTTGCATATAACTCAAATAGAATTGAAGGAAGTAAACTCACAGAGGAGCAAACCCGCTACATCTTTGAGACTCGTACAATCGGATTTAAAGATCAGGAGGCTGTGCCAGTTGATGATATAATTGAAACTTCCAATCATTTTGTTGCTTTTGATTATTTGATTAACACTCTTGATTCATCCTTATCTAACCAGCTAATAAAAGAATTTCACAGGATTCTGAAAGCTGGAACTTCTGATTCAGCAAAGGAATGGTTTAATGTAGGAGAATGGAAAAAACTACCTAATGAGGTTGGAGGAAATGAGACAACTTTACCTCAAAACGTTGAAAAAGAAATGAATCTGCTCAACAATCATTACAGTAATTTGACTCAAATTATTTTTGAAGATATTGTAGAATATCACTATCATTTTGAAAAAATCCACCCATTCCAGGACGGGAATGGTAGAGTAGGCCGATTGATTTTGTTCCGAGAATGTTTAAAAAACAGTATCACCCCATTTATCATTGATAATGACCACAAACAATTCTATTACAGAGGTTTGCGAGAATTTAAAAATGTGAGAGAATACTTAATTGACACATGCCTTTCGGCTCAAGACACTTATAAAGAATGGGTGAGATATTTTTATTGCGACTTAAAACTATAAATCTAATAAAGGGAAAATCTACCACTATTCACCGCGGCGAACAAAAACACAAGCGCACAATTTGTTAGCATAATTTTTCAATTTGATTTTATTATTCAGTATATTTGCATAGCGTTTCTAATCAACCAAAAATGAAAAAGATATCTGTACTATTTACAATTCTGTTGTTCAGTGTATCATATTATGCACAAAACCTCACAATCAACAATGCTACTATCGCGTTGTGGGAAGGTGGAACGGAAGACGTTATATTCACTGAAAAGAACTTTGACAAGAATAATCTAGGAACTTTTAACTCTGGTGATGAGCTATTCCTTAAATCGGTCCAGATTTATATCACAAAAGCAAATGGCGAAAAAGTTACCGATGCCGATGTATACTTTAGAATTTATAAAAATGGTGAAGTTCCAGGAGAATTTATCACCATGCATCTACCTTTTTATTCTGACATAAAGGATGCAGATGGTAGAAAAAATCAGATATGTTTAAAAAACGAGCCTGATAATTCTGGAATTAATTTGCTAAATGGTATTAGTTCTGGAATATATTTAATAGAAGTTTACTTTACTGTAAAAGATAAAGCCTCTGAAACGTATTATCTTAATAATTCTTCGCTAAACTATATTGCGCAGTTTACATATTCTGAGATAAGTGCAATTACAAAATCAAGAGGAGTAGCAAATACCGACATCTTTGACATTCTCCCAGTTCCCGAAGATGAAAAACTAAGTATCCAGTTTATTACTGCCACAAATATTGATAATATTAAAATGATTAACAATCAATCTTCGGTTGTGTATGAGGGAGGAAAATCGCGAGGAGCCCCAGGCACTCCAGTTGATATTTCAATTGAAGATATGGAAGCTGGTACCTACTTCATTAGAGTGCAGACAGAGAAAGGAATATCTGTGCAGAGAGTTGTGATTGCCAAATAAATTTCTTTCATAATTATTTCGGTCTTTGACATAATTTTGTTCCGCCGCGACGGATGTAATCAGTAATCTGCAATCAGTAATCTGTAAAATTTGTAGTCGGTTGTCAGTAGTCGGTGTGGATTGTCGCAAGCTTGAGATTCTGCTATTCTTTGTAAAAATTTGTAGTCGGTAATCGGTGGTCGGTGTGGATTGAGATTCTGCTTTTTTTAACAAAAGTAGAATTCCAATAAGCTGGAGCGGCTATGCTAATCGACTACCAACTTCCAACTACCACTACCAACTATAAAAAGAATTCTAATTTTGACATAATACCTAAATAATTACTATCAAAAAACAAATTATGCTCCCGACCATTTAATTTTGGTTCGGGGGCATTTTTGCTTATTACCCTACGTATTTACACCCATAATTAACTGTAATTATACCACTACAGAAACAGTATTTACAGTCTTTTATACCTTATTAATCTAAGTTAATTTTGCACAAACAAAATTTTTAGAATGACTGGTTATTACGATTTACTTATGCAGGATGTACGTTTTCGTGAAGGACTCACAGCCTGTATGAATTGTGGAGTTTGCACAGCAATTTGTCCTGCAGCAGAATTCTACAAATATGACCCACGACAGATTTGCAATCTTGTACAAACCCGCGATGATGAAAAAATCGAACAATTACTAAAAAGTGAAACACTTTGGTACTGCGGGCAATGCATGTCGTGTAAAACACGCTGCCCCCGTGGAAATGTGCCAGCTTTAATAATTTCGGTATTACGTAAAGTTTCTCAAGAGCTTGGATATTTTACCGATAGTGAAAAAGGGCGCCAGCAGTTTGCTCTAAAAAGAACAATTGGAGATCATATTCTTAAAACTGGTTATTGTGTTCATGTTGACATTGTAAATCCAAAAATGCATCCAGAGCAAGGTCCTGTTTGGAAATGGTATTTCGACAATGTTGAAGAGGTTGCAGACCGATTGGGTGCAAATTATAACAAATTAGGTCCAGGTGCAATGAGGAAGATTCCAGAAGAAAATCTTGAAGAAGTAAGACGTATTTTTGAGGTAACCGGCGGAAATAACTTTTATGCAAGTATTGAAAAGTTTTCTAAAGCCAAATCCTTAGAAATGAAATTAGGATTCGACGATACGGATTCAAACAACGAATATTTCTTTCATACATATATCGAAAACTCAAATAATCATCAGAAATAACAATAAGAATGACAGAAAAAAAACATTTTTGGAACGAATATCAAAAGGATATTGCTGATGATAATTATTTCTACGAACGTAGTTGCATTCGCCAATCATTTTTCCCTGGTTCAGAAACTACATTTTTAAAAATTCTAAGAGATGAACTTGGTAAAAATGTAATGGATGATCCAAATTTACATACATGTACAGGTATCGGATATCATTCTGATGTAGTTCAGCTTGACACCACTATGACAGTTTGTGCAAGAATTTTTTCTTTAATGAAAGATGCAGGCTATAAAAACTATGTTCCCTCGTGTGTTACGTCTTTTGGCATTTTTAACGAAGTTATTGAAACTTGGGAGCATTTTCCTGAAGAAAAAACAAAAACTGAAAACTTTTTAAAAGAAGCTACAGGAAGAGAATTTGAAATTCCAGAGAATATTGCGCATCCTTCAGATATCATTTATAAGTTTAGGTTTGAACTAAAAGAAAAAATGAAATACCAGTTGGTTAACCGTCACACAGGCAAACCATTAAAGGTTGTGGAGCATATCGGTTGCCATTATGGTAAATTGTTTTCAAAAAAAGCTATTGGTGGAGCAGAGTTTCCACAAGTTTTGGCAGGCATGATTGAAGCATGGGGAGGCGAAGTTGTCGATTATCCTGAACGCAGACATTGCTGTGGTTTTGGATTTCGCCAATATCTTATAATGGCAAATAGAGGTTACTCTATCGCAAATACTAAAAAGAAATTTGAATCCATGCAACCTTACAAACCAGATTTTATCGTTGCAAATTGCCCAGGTTGTGCAATGTTTATGGATAGATGGCAATACACAATCGCTGAGATGGAAGGAACCACATACGACGATAACAAAAGAGGTATTCCTGCTCTCACATACGAAGAAATGGCTGGAATGCTACTTGGATATAATCCTTGGGACATCGGCTTACAAGTTCACCAAGTTCAGGTAGAGCAGCTCTTAGATAAAATTGGAATCGAATATGACCCAAAAGATAAGTTTATTGGAAAATCGGGGAATTACATTGGAGAACCTGAAAAACCTCAGGTTTTAATAGTTAGTTCAGAATAAAAGAATATGAGTTTATACGAAAAATTATTGAAAGATGTGCGTTTCGTTGAAGGATTAAAATCCTGTATGAATTGCGGAACATGTACAGCAATATGCTCAGCCGCAGAGTTTTATGATTACCAGCCAAGAGTTATTCTTGACGTCATACAATCAAAAGATGAAGCTAAAATAGAAGAACTTCTTAAAAGTGACATGATTTGGTATTGTGGTGAATGTATGTCATGCAAAACAAGATGTCCTCGTGGGAACACAACTGGATTGGTAATTATGGCATTGCGTTCACTTTCTCAGGATTTGGGTTACTTTGTACAATCAGAAAAAGGCCGCCAGCAATTGTTTATGAAACGTGTAATTGGTGGCTGGATTGTAAATCATGGTTATTGCCTATATCTCGAAGGTATTGGAACAGATTTGTACCCAGAACAGGGCCCAATTTGGGACTGGATTCAAGGCAACTGGAAAGAAGTTATGGAAAGATTAGGTGCAAATTATCAGGGCGAAGGAATCGGTATTTTGCGCAAAATACCAGAAGATTCTATGAACGAAATAAGAACAATCTTCGAAATAACAGGAGGCTATGAAAGATATAATCAAATAGAAAAGTTCTCAGAACAGAAAGCAAAAGAGATGAAAATGGAACTTGATGATACTTTGGGCAATGAATATTGCCTTGAAATTTATAATGCGATAAACAAAAAACATTTCAGAGTATGAACAACATTCAAGGGAAACAATTGATATGGGATAAATATCAGAAAGATATAGCAGATGATAAGTATTTTTATGTAAGAAGTTGTGTGCGTCAAAATTTCTTTCCGGGTTCTGAAACAGCCTTCCTTAAAATAATGAAAGAAGAATTAGGAAAAGAAATTTATGAAAACCCCCATCATACAACCTGTACAGGTATTGGCTATCATGGTGACATAGTCCCAATAGAAACAACCATGACAGTTGTTGCTAGACAGTTTGCACTGATGACTGAAGCAGGTTTCGAAAATTTGGTTCCTTCCTGTGTAACATCGTTTGGTTTATATACTGAAATTCTGGACACATGGCATCATTTTCCTGAACTCGAACAAAAGATAAGAGACTATTTATTTAAAGCTACGGGCAGAACTTTCCAGATTCCTAAAAACCTTGCTCATGCAAGCGATGTGATATATAAATTCAGAAATGAAATTGCACAGAAAGCTAAATATAAATTAGTTAATCACATAACTGGAGAGCCTCTTAAAGTAGTTGACCATATCGGATGTCACTATTCGAAAATGTTCCCAAACAAAGGAGTGGGAGGTGCTGAATTTCCAAGAGTTTTAGAAGGAATGATTGAAGCTTGGGGCGGCCAAACTATTGATTATCCAGAAAGAAGACAATGCTGTGGTTTCGGATTTAGACAATATCTGGTTAAAGCAAATCGAGGATATTCAATGTCTTGCTCATACAAGAAATTCGAATCTATGGCTCCATATAAACCTGACATGATTATAACAAACTGTCCTGGCTGCCCAATGTTTCTCGACAAATGGCAATATGCAATAAGTGAACAGGAAGGCAAAACATACGGCGAAAACGGACACGGTATTCCTGTTTTTACTTATGAAGAAGTTGCCGGCCTGGTTTTAGGTTATAATCCATGGGATCTAGGAATACAGATGCATCAGGTTTCTGCCGAACCACTTTTTGATAAAATCGGAATAAAATACAATCCAGAAGAAAAGTTTAAAAATAAAAACGGAAAAGATTTGGGAATTCCAAAAAAACCAAAAACACTAGTAGTATAATATGGAAAATAAAAATGTATTAATCATTGGCGGTGGTCCCGCAGGTCTTGAAGCAGCTTACAATCTTGCTTTAAATGGTTGCAAAGTAACTGTTTTGGAAAAAGATACTGAAATTGGCGGAAATATCAAAAAATGGGTAAAACTTTTTCCTGATTTTGGAGATGCAGCAGAAATAAGAAAGACTTTTTCAGAAAAAGTAAAACATGGTAATATCGATATTCATACTGGAATCGAAGTTTCAAAATTATATACTGAAAATGGAAAATGGCTTGCAAAAAATGGCAGTGATATCATTTACTCTGCTGATGCAGCAATTCTTTCAACAGGATTTGAAGCATTTGATGCTAGACGCAAAGAGGAACTTGGTTATGGAATTTACGACAATGTAATTACTTCTGTTGATTTCGAAGAAATGTACAAAACAGGCAAAATACTTACTTCAAATGGTAAGGTTCCAAAAAGAATCGCCTTCTTAAATTGTGTTGGCAGTCGTGACGAAAAAGTCGGCAATCACTATTGCTCGCGCGTATGCTGCATAAATGCTGTAAAACAAGCAACTGAATTTAAAGAACTCGTTCCTGATGCTGAAGCCTTTTGCTTTTACATGGATTTGCGTATGGCTGGTCAGTTTTATGAAGAGCTTTACCGAAAATCCCAAGAAAAACATGGCGTTATTTACATCCGTGGAAGAATATCTGAGGCTGCGGCAACATTTGACAATAGAATTCAGATTAAATCAGAAGATACTTTGTCTGGATTGCCTTTAAAAATGACAGTAGATATGTTGGTGCTAATGGTAGGAATAGAATCATCAAAAGCAACTACAGAACTTAGCACTCAGAATGAAATAAATGGTGAATATGGTTTTGCTAAAAGCAAAGGTCTGCACAATTCAGATAATCTAACTAAGAAATCAGGATTATTTCTCGCAGGGTCTTGTAAACGCCCTCTGACATTACCTGAAACAGTAGCAGATGCAAGAGCTGCAGCAATTCAAATTATCAACTACTTAAATAATCTTTCATGAAAAATTGGGGATTTAAAGTTTCGAAGCCTCGTGCAATCGACTTTGACACTGCCGACCTTGCAGAATACTCAAAACTAATAGAGAAAGTTCCTTCTGCAAAAAGATGTTTGATGTGTGGAGCTTGTTCAGCTACATGTTCTGCTGCAAATCACACATCATTCAATTTCCGACATTCACATTTAATGTATCGTCGTGGACAATTCGAAGGTCTGGCCCAAGAACTAGACAAATGTATGCTTTGTGGTAAATGCAAAATGGTTTGTCCTAGAGGAGTTAACACCCGAGCAATAATCTACAATATGAGAATCTTTCTTAATGATATGAACTATAAAAATATTGAATCATGAATTTTCATCCTTTCATAATTCCATTTTCTGCAGGAGCAATCTTTCTGTTCGTGTATGTGATTTTTAAATTCGTGAGATGGTACAAAACCCTCGATCGCAAACAGATGTACTTTGTGAATAAAAACTTCTTTAGTTTAAAA
>CAZOHR010000047.1:0-4158 GCA_964579045.1 uncultured Bacteroidales bacterium
TTAGTCACAAAATCTACTATTTTCTAAATATAAAATCCTATCCCGGTTGAGTATAGCATTCTTTATTTGACGAAACAAAAAATATCTTTATAAACAAACGAATTAGTTTTTTTGTTAAATTTGTAAATTATTAACTTACTAATTATGAAGAAATATACCCTTTTATTCTCAATTCTACTTTGTGCGATTATTACCAATGCACAAGTCGTTATAAATTACAGTTCACATGCACCTCAATCTGGCGATTTTAATTCATTTTCAGAAGCTAGTTTTTGTGAACCTGGAGATAATGGTAAAAACATAGTTTGGGATTTTTCAAATGCAGATCTTAAAGCCAAAACTACAATCAGTCTACAAGAACCAGTAAGCAATGGTGATGCCAGCAAATTTCAGATTAAACCAAATCTTTCTGTTGATGAAAACGGAAACAGATTCTTTCACGAATTAAACAACTCTTCATATTCCATAACTGGCTTTATGAACGACGATTTTGTAATAAACTATGCTGCTCCTTTAACAAGAATGGTTTATCCTTTTAGTTATACCGATTTAATCGAAGGAGAACTTAAAGCAGAAGCAACTGGGATAAATAATTCGAAAACTGATATTTCGGGAAATTACAAAGTTGTTGCTGATGCCTATGGCGTAATGATTTTACCAGGAAATATCCGCAAAAATGTAATCAGAATTACCCAATATTCTTCTTCTGTGCAGGTATCAGCCTGCAGCGAAGTAAACATAGAATCTTGGAAATATGCTTGGTATTCTGCCGAAGACCGCTATCCTATTGTAACTTCAGTAATTCAGGAAAAACGCTTTTGTACTGGTAAAATTGAAAGAACAGAGGAAACATGGATTAATAATAAAGTTCTAAATTCAAATATTGGAGCCGAAAACGACTTCTCATTGTCGGGAAATTTGGTGGATGATGTAAAGATGGATATTTATCCAAATCCATTTAAAGAATCAGCTCAAATTAGCTTTGTTCTCACTAGCGACGCACAGGTAAGCTTGAGTGTTTATGGTGCTACTGGAAATAAAATTGGTGTTATACAAGACAATATAAGTACAAAAGCTGGCGTCTATTCATACACTCTAAACAATAAAGATTATAATCTTACTCCGGGCTTGTACTTTATTCAACTTCAGGTGAACGACAAAGTTTATATTGAGAAGCTTGTTAGAAATCAGTAAGGAATCATTTTCATATAATCTATCATCTGGTCGAGTCCTTTTTGCAAAGGTTTCTTGACTGCTGTTCTCATAATAAGATTAAGTTCTGCTCTTACTACCAATCTTACAGCTGTTTCATAAGGTGCAAGTTGCTTTAGCTGTATCCACAAAAAAAACTTATATGGTGAACCATCCTCTCCCGTAATCTTAATAACACTATTCGGTTCCCTATTAATTATTACCAAGGACATGTGCTGTCCTTTGGCTGTGAAACTGCAAGTGTTTTCGGTTGCAGACCAATCTTTTACATCAGGCGGAATCAAGCGGGAAATATTTCTTAAATCTGAATAGAAATTAAAGATTCTTTCTGCAGAATTTTCAATTTTCCCTATTTTGCTAATTACTTCTAAATCTTTCATAAGAATAAAAATTTCATGAACTTATCCCACTTTTATGTTTGAGATAATTTCTTGGTCAAAAATAGAAAATATTATCTGCACATGAGAATTTTTACTGTGTTTTAAGCTATCTGATTTTGATTCTCTTAAAATATTTTGTTTGCCGTCTATTTCAATGTTTTTACTTACTTTTGAATTTGTTAAAAAAAAGCAACAAATATGAATATTTTAACTTTAGACGCAGGGGGAACAAATTTTGTTTTTTCTGCAATTAAAGACGGCAAGCAATACGGCGAAAGCATACGTAAAGAGTCGCACGGCGATAATCTGGAATTGTGTTTAAATACGATTGCCGAGGGTTTTTCACAATTGATTTCAAATTCTGGTAAACCAGATGCTATCAGTTTTGCATTTCCTGGTCCAGCCGATTTCAGTAAAGGTATTATTGGGAACTTACACAATCTACCCGCATTTCGAGGTGGAATTGCACTAGGTCCAATGCTTGAAGAAAAATTCGGTGTTCCTGTATTTATAAATAACGATGGCGACCTTTACGCTTATGGAGAGGCATTAGCTGGCACACTTCCGTTTATCAACTCCGAATTACTAAAAAACAAGAGCTCAAAGCAATACAAAAATATTTGTGGAATGACTATAGGTACTGGCTTTGGAGCAGGTTTGGTTTACAATAAGACATTAATTAAGGGTGATAATATCTGTGCCGCAGAGATTTGGGTAACTTCCAACAGACAAAGCCCCGATTATAATAGTGAAGAGGGTGTTAGCATTCGGGCAGTAAGACATTTCTATGCACAGTCGGCAGGTATACCCGTTGAAGATGCTCCTCAACCAAAAGAAATTTTCGAAATTGGCATTGGAAAAATATCAGGAAATAAAAAATCGGCAGTTGATGCCTATGAAAAACTTGGAAAATATATTGGCGATTCGGTTGCAAATATGATCACCCTTTTTGATGGAATAGTCGTTATCGGCGGAGGTGTTGCAGGTGCCAAAGAACTTATAATCCCCGGGATTGAAAAAGAACTTAAACGAGGATTTAAAAAACTTGATGGTGGCAAAAACCCAAGATTAACACAGCGAGTTTTCTGCTTGAATAAAAACGAAGAAATGGCAGAATTCCTCAAAGACCACGGCAAGAATATAAAAATCCCTTTTTCTGATAAAATAATAATATATGACAGCGAACCAAGATGTGCATACATGTTTTCAGAATTTAACACAAGCGAAATGATAAGTTTGGGGGCATATTATTACGCTGTTGATAAGCTTACACATTTTAGGTGTGGTTTTTGAGAATCAGCAGTGAGAACCTTTTTATTTCACAAAAAAAACTATTTTTGCATAAACTAAACTAACATTATGAGAACAAGATTTTTAGCAACAACATTTACAATTATATCATTTATTTGTAGTGTTTCCGTCTTTGCCCAGAACGATACTGTAACATACAATAAATTCGAAGAATTCGCATTGTTTGTTACCGGACAGCAGTTTCCTGCTTCAATAAAAGATACAACAATGAATCTTACTTTTTGGAAAGAGTATCAGGCAAAAATAAATCTGGATTGGCCAGCTATGGACAGCAGCAGACTAAAACCAATGAATGCTTGGCGTGAAGAAGAAATCAGTTCTAAAATCAATGATACCTTATTGTTGTTTTATCCGTTTTCTGGACCAGATTTTCTACATGCCTATACTTTGTTCCCAAATGCAGATGATTATGTCTTTTTAGCTCAAGAACAGCTAGGTGAAATTCCTGATTTATCAAAGATGAAACAAGCCGATCTTGCTGATTATCTGAATAAATTTTATTACTCAATCAGAGATATTTACAAGCGTAGTTATTTTATAACTGGCAGCATGAACACTGACCTTTCAAATGCTCGAGTTAAAGGAGTTTTACCATTGATAGTGTTCTTTATGGCTCAAACCGGTCATTATGTTAGCGATGTAAAATTTGAGTATATTGGCTCTGATGGCAATTTTAAGCCTTTAACATCTGTTACTGGTCGATTCTCATCGAGCGAATGTGTTACTATTAATTTCCATACAAAAGATTCCGATCAGGTTAAAACCTTAAGATATTTCCGTTGCGATATCTCCGACGAAGGATTTAAATCTACTCCTGGTTTTAACAAATATCTTAATAGCCTTGGCGAAGTTAACACTTATGTAAAATCTGCATCGTATCTTTTACATTACGGCACTTTTACCACAATTCGTAATATCATTTTGGCAAACAGCAAATCGGTTTTGCAAGACGATACAGGAATTCCATACAAGTATTATGATCTAACAAAATGGAATGCTTTTCTTTATGGAGTTTATGTAAAACCTATCGCAGATTTTCCGAGCACCTATCTAATGCAGAATGATTTGAAGAAAGTCTATGATGCTGGTGGCGAAAATGTTAAAGCTCTTCCTTTCTCTCTCGGTTATCATTGGAGCAGTGGAGATCAAAACCAAATGTTGTTTATCAGAAAATAAGTCGATATTACAATTTTTGTAACTATTTAGGTCTTTTGTAGAGTTTAGTAATCGGTAAAATTTGTAGTCGGTTGTCAGT
>CAZOHR010000047.1:4258-15896 GCA_964579045.1 uncultured Bacteroidales bacterium
TAGTCGGTATGGATTGTCGTAAGCTTAAGATTATACTGATTTTCTCATAATAGATAGCATTATTCCAAAAAGCGGCAGCGACTATGATAAACACACCGAATACCGACTACAATTTTTACCGATTACAGATTACTGATTACAGAATTCAAGATTTTACATAATACCTAAATAATTACAATTTTTGTAACTATTTTTCGAGAACTATCTTCGACATATATGAATGAAAATTTAGTAATATATTTGCAATAAAATATTATTATGAAATTTCTCTTCTTCATTGTATTAATTCTAGTAACGTTTAATGTGTTTTCACAATCTTCTCAAAAAGACAGCTTGGTGGTAAAACAAATCTTTTCGGAAGCACTAATCGATTACACATCATACAAAAATCTTGAATACTTATGTAAAAATACCGCAGGCCGAATTGGGGGATCATCACAAGCTGCAACTGCCGTAGATTATACTTTCCAATTAATGAAAAACATGCCTTTTGACACTGTGTATTTACAAGCCTGTAATGTGGCATGTTGGAAACGTGGAGAAAAAGAATCAGGAAAAATAATTTCAGAATTATTGGGAGCAAGCTCAATAAATATTTGTGCTTTAGGTGCAAGCCCAGGCACTGGAAGTGATGGAATTACATCAACAGTTATCGAGGTAACTGACATTGATGAGCTAAAAAAACTCGATCCAGAAGTAGTAAAAGGTAAAATCGTGTTCTTTAATAAACCATTTAATCAGGAGCACTTTTACACATTTAAATCATATAGCGAAGTCTCGAAAAGTAGGTTTATGGGTCCTGTAACAGCTGGCGAAATGGGAGCTGTTGCTGTAATAGTAAGATCTATGACTCATTTATTGAGTGATAATGTTCATACTGGTATCACCAAGAATATCGATGTAGCAAATCCAATCCCTTCCTTTGCAATAAGTACTAATGATGCCGAAAAACTATCCTTGCAACTTAAAAGCGATAAAAATCTTAAAATATATCTAATGTCTTTCTGCGAATTATTTGATGATGTTACATCATACAACGTAATAGGCGAAATACGTGGCACAACATATCCAGAGAGAATTATTTCAGTTGGCGGACATCTTGATGCTTGGGACATTGGCCAAGGTGCTCATGACGATGGTGTTGGTTGCATGCAATCGATCGAAGTAGCCCGTATATTTTTTAAACTCAATATAAAACCCCAAAATACAATTAGAGTAATCATGTTTATGGATGAGGAAATGAATCAGCGCGGTGGCAAGGCTTATGCAAACGAGATTATCAACCAAGGAGAGCAACATTATTTTGCCTTCGAAAGTGATCGTGGTGGTTTTTCTCCACTAGGTTTCTCAATTGATGCAGACAGTGCTTTTATCGAAAAAACAAATTTATGGTTTGGCCTATTGTATGATTATGGAATTTATAGAATTGAAAAAGGATATAGCGGTGTAGATATCTTTCCTTTGAAAAAACACAATATCCCATTGGCAGCACTAATTACAGATTCACAAAGGTATTTTGATTATCAGCATGCAAATTCCGATGTATTTGAAGCAGTAAACCGCCGCGAAATGCAATTAGGAAGTGCAGCAATGGCTAGCTTCTTATATTTTATAGATAAATATGGTTATTAGACCTCTCGAACTATTTCTTGAGCGATCTGATATAATTTACAACATTCCATCTGTCAGTTTCGTCTGGAACTGCTTTACGGAAATCGTGCCATGTTTCGCGACCAATAAATGACTGATAATAGATTTCTCCATCGGTAAATTTACTTTGATAATCAGCAGTTGACAGGTCATACAATTCTATTCCCAGATTCTTTGCCTTAACTCCATTGCCTTTACCAGTTGCACCATGACAACTAGCGCAAGCCATATCAAAGAGCTCTTTTCCATCTGCAATACTTTGTTTAGATGTAGGCACTTTGCTTTTCATAGTCTTATAATTTGCAGGAACAGCCCATGGATCTTTAACAAGTTTCATTGCAGTTAAGCCGCCAATAATCATCACCGAAACAAGTGATACAAATAACAAATTCTTAGTTTTCATAATAATAATTTTAATAGTTTTCAAAATCTGGAATGCATCTAAAACAAGATTCCAGCCTATTTGTTTTAAAATTTCACGACTACGTTGAATCCAAGCATTATGCCAGATTTGTCGGTAAAGTCAAAATTATTCATAATTAGATTATTTTGTGGTACAATTCCTCTAAAAGATGAAACAAACATCTGGAAAGAATGTGTCACTGTTGTAATCTCAAATCCAACAGCAAGATTGGGCTTTGCATTAAGTGGTTTTGGCTTATTAATACCTGCAATTTTTTCATCTTCTTCTTCGTCATCATCATCATCATCATGCTGTCCCTCTCCATTTTGACCATGTTTTCCCAATGCTAATGGTTGCTCAAACTCTGCTATTATTGAGAAAGGGCCAGCAATTTTATACCTTGCCGAAATTGAAAAACCAAGTGCATCATTATAATATTTAGGATAATAAGCTATTGTTTCTGAAACAGAGTCTTCGGTTACTACGCGAGTACTTTCAACTTTATTAATGTGAGCATAACCTATTCCTATCTGTGTTGCGAAATTTGTTGTCCATTTTCTCGAAACAATCAATTGTGAATAATATGACATGCGATCCATAAACTTATAGTCGGCACCAAAATAACCTTCTTCACGTGAATTAATGCAAGTATTTGCAAACAAACTCATACTAACTGGAATATAATTGTCCTTCGACTGCTGAAGAAAATTATATTTAACTGAAAATTCCTGCATTTTTTTGTCCTTTTCACTACCGATTCCTATCATCAACCTATCTGTAATACCATAATTAAGACCTAGTCTAATATTTGAGGCGCCATAAAAACCAAATAAATCAGTTATACCATTATCAATAGCTGTAAAACGATGATGGATGACCAACTCTAAATGACCTTTAACAGGATTAGTAGTAGTTTGCTTATCAATCAATGTTGTTGTTGGCCAAGGGCTGATTGTTGGTTTATGTTTTACTTGTTCTGGGATAACAGAATCGTTTTGTGCAAAAATGCTAAATCCAATTAAAAAAAATAGTACTCCTATGCTTAATTCTTTCATTTTCCTAGTTATTAAGTGCTCCTTGTTCAATCCATTTCACCATCAAAACATGTTGTTCTGCAGTAAGATAATCATCTGCATGACCAGGGTCTGGTTTCGTGAAAAAATCGCTGTTCTCTGGATTGGATAAATTTAAATAATTGCCGCTAATAAGATTATTATACAAATCCGCTGATTCAAAATCTGGATTAGTGCCTGCAAAATGACACGAACCACAATTACTTTGTATCACTGGTAATAAATCTGTACTAAAATGCACTGTATCCATTGCAACAGTATCTGTGGTATCTTTTAAAAAGGTACCAGCATCGTTTAGTCTTATATATGAACTTTCACAACTAAAGAAAAGAACCGGACTAAGACAAATTGTTAGAATTAATAATCTAAATTTCATTTTTTTATGATTAAAAAATATTTGCAAATTAAATCAAATTTTTAATACAACTGCTAGGCAACCGACAAAATAAATCAACGTCATGTAAAGCATTACTTAAATACAAAACGATGAAAAGAGAACTTCTATTTTGCATATCAATTATTTTATTTTCTGGGCTCTTATATTCACAAGAATGGACAGTTACAGAAGTAGCAACTTGCCCAAACGACAAAGCCTATGGCATCTGTTTAGGGAATGGCCATAACGATGGAACAAATAGACTTTACGTTTCCACACGAGGAGAGGCAACCGATGGAGCTATTTACGAATACACTTATCAATCAGGAAGTTGGCAACTTACAGCAACGGTTGGAACAGGCTTACGAAATTTAGTAACTATTGCTGTTGGCGATGGCAGAAATGATGATATAAACAGACTTTATGCTGTTGAATGGGGAGGAGTTTCCAGTAATATCTATGAATTCACTTGGAACGGTTCTACATGGGTTAAAGTAACAATGGCAAGTCCAGCAAAACCTATGTTATCGGTGGTAATTGGCGATGCCCGCGGAGATGGTGTTCATCGCGTATATGTTGCCGGATGGATTATCCACAGAGAATATGAATGGAATGGCACAGGATGGGACTACACAAACATAAGCATAGCTCATGGAGCAGAAGGACCTGTATTTTTCGGTCGTGGTAGAAATGATGGTGTGTTAAGATATTATACTCCTGGTAATCATGTTAAAGAATTTACTTGGAGTGGTACCGCTTGGAGTGATTCCTCTTCGGTCTCAGCAACTGGGGGTGCTCCAGAAACTGTTGTAATTGTTGATGGCAGAAACGATGGTATTGAAAGAATTTATACTCAAGATAATAGTGGAACACATGAAATTACACGCAATGGAGCATCGTGGACCTCTCAGATGATTAGCACTCAAAGCGGTAGGTCTTTTATTATGTCTGCAAAAACAAAAAGTGATGGTAAAAATTATCTTTACAATACAGATATTGCATCTCCTCTTAGAGAGTACAAATACAATTCTGGAACTGGCTTATATGAATACACAACCATTGATGCTGCCACTGGTGCAACTGCACTAATTGATGTAGGAGCTGGCCGTAATGATAATGTTGTGAGAATCTATACTCCAGGCTATGCCGCTGGTAAAATTTATGAAATAACCAATACTAATCCAATGATTTTAGATTTACCTGCTGAAATTTCAGGCGATGATATAATTTGTCCCGAAGGTACAGGAGTCGTTAGTACTGGAGTTTTTGAAAGCTATCAATGGTTTCGCAGATATTTTGGTTCTACCGAGACAATTCCAATCCCAACAGAATATGGTCAAAGCGTAACAATGGATTTTTACGATTATGCTGCTTCATATTTAAGCGTTGAGGTTAGTGTTGGTAGCTCAAGATTTACCTCAGCAGAGTTTTTTGTTGATGGTTATGCCTTTTCTCCACCAACAGTTATGACTACAGGAGAGTTTACAATAGGATCCGAAGGTCAATCTTTACTTTGCGAAGGCGATGTTATGTATTTTACTCTTAGCGATCCTTTTAATACAAATATTGTTTGGTACAAAGATGGAAACCCAATTGCTGGACAAACCAGTCAAATACTCACAGTTACCGAACCAGGAACTTATTCTGTAGAAGGTGCTCCTTCAGAATGTCCAGCATTTATTCAAAATCCAGGTGTTCCACTTGTTGTTGAGCTATGCGACCCTTCCAGTATAAACGGGCAACACGACAACTTCGACTTACGAATTTATCCAAATCCAGTAAGAGATAAGCTTTATCTTTATCCAGCAAATAAAATTAGCGGAGCAGATTATACAATTTTCGATAATGCTGGCAGAGAAGTAAAAAAGGGTAGACTAAATGAAGATGCTGCTATCGACTTTTCGGGAATTAAAAATGGCATTTACTATTTACAGCTTGACAAAAATCCTGATGTAAGGTATAAAATAAGTAAAACTGGAAGATAAAATTAACCATGAATAAGGGAATCCGGCTTGCTAATAATTTAGTAAGTCGGATTTTTTTGTTTAGGTATTCTACCACACCATAAAGTCATTCATAAGGTTTTCCTTTCTTGATGTAGGTTGTTGTTTACCTTTACTTAGACGTTTTACACCGTCAAAGATATAATTACGTAATTCCGATACCGAAATTTGCTTATCGCCGTTTGCATCCGCTTTACTTTTACCAACAGCTTCGATAAGACAATATGTAAATATTCCATTTTCTATTTCTTCATTTTCGAGAGCATATCCCCCACCCGATGCCGCAGATATTACCACAGTTCCAGTTCCCTTACGCAAATCAGCAAATAAAAGCCTCATCAACTCGTAGGAATTATTTAATCCAGTCTTAGGTTTGTTTTCATTTTTAGTGGCAAACATTGTTACACCACGGGTTTCGTCGTCTTTTCCAACAGTATTTACGGCAAAATCTTCATCTTTATCAACTTCCCCTGAGTGACATGCATCCATCAGCAACAATTTGTTTCTCGCAGGAATTCCATCAAGTAATCCCTCTATCTCGTCGTATTTTAGTCCATTTTTTGATGGATTTGCGAAATCTATATTTGCTGTAGCAAAATAAAAATCAAGATTATCATCGAGCAAACCGTGTCCAGCGATATGAATATAAACATAATCGTCAACACCTGTTTTCATAAGCTTTTCTTTTAGCGCAAGTACATTCTCACGGGTACAAGATGAATTATATAAAGTGTCGATATAAATGTTGCTAAAATCTTTTGTATTAGCACTAAACAATTTTATGAAACCTTTGCCATCGTTAATTGTATATCTTAGGTTGTACTGAGCCTGCTCATAATCTGCAACCGCAAGTGAAATTAGATACAAATTAGGTTTCTTTTTATCAGCTTTTTCATAATTAATTTCCAATTCTTCTTTTAGAGACTCAATACCCTTTTCGTTCAAGCATGAAATATGAATCACATTTTTACCCGCCGAAAGTGGAATAACAATATCTTGAATTGATGTCTTAGCCTGTTTATCTTTTAAAGACAAGCCCCTAGTACCATAAAGTGGTACATCATTTACATATACATTAATACGATCAAGTTTGTAATTATCATCTTTCATCTTTACCTGAACATATGCGTTTGGTTCGGTAGTTTTTAATTTGATAGTGTTAAGATTAAGAATAGAAATATCTGGCAAATTGATTTTTCCATTAAGCATCTCTTCATTAAAACCTAGTTTCGACAAACGTTTTAAATATGCTTTGTGATATAGTTCAACCATTTCTTTATCAAAATAACCGAATGACTCCAGTACAAAATCTGGTCGGTTATATTTTAGATCAAATTGCTCGGCTGGGAAAACCTTACCTTCAAAGTTGAAACCAAGACCAGTTAAAGCGTCTCCAGTTGCCATATAATAATTGTCGGGAGTAATAAACACCAACTTGCCCATATCAACAACATAGATACTAAGAAGCTTTTCGCCTGTCTCAAGATTCCAAATATTCATTGATGCATCTTCGGCAGAACTTACAAGATAATTTTTACCTTTTATAATTTCAAAATCGTTTATATAACCACGATGTCCTGTATAAGTAATAGTTTTTTTCCCAACTTGTCTTTGTATTTCAAAACCACGACAAGTATAAACATCTTCTGTAATTGGATCGATTTTGATAATATAGTCTGAATCTGCTGTCTTTGGAAAAAGGCCCTGTAAAACAAGAGTATTCTGTGGCTTTTTTGAACGATAAATTGACTCAAACATAGTTTTATCTTTCTCCGAATAACCAGTAATATTTGTATTAAACCTTACTCCTCTATCTCTATCCTCACCATAACCATAAAACTCATTATCGCTTGCAAAATATAATTGATTAAAAATATGCTCATTGTTTTTCGACATTAGACCTAGGTCTTCTTTTTTGTATTTTCTCTCTTCTTTAGGCGAATTGATTTTTAAATTTGAAATTGACGATACCTTGAGAACTGGATTTGTCAAGCCCCATTTGCCACCAGAATAAGCTATTGTAGTTCCGTCGGGACTAATAGCCACAGAATAAACATTTTCGTCGAACCACAATTTACCCTTATCCTCGTTCGATGCTTTCTCCTGTATTCCTTTTATATTAAAAGACTGCTTTGCTTTAGCTGCATTAGGATGAAGAGTAAAATATTGCAATACCTGTTTATTTTCAAAATCTACCACTGCAGCTCGGTTATCACTTCCCGCCGTAGCTACAATAGATGAATTAGGAGAAAAGCTAATATCATTAATCTTACCATTGTGCCCGTTTATTCCTTCACAAGTAATTTTATCGTTATCGAACTTAAGTAAATAAACAAACCCAAGCTCGTCGCCAAATGCTATAACACTATCATTTGTGTGTGATTGGATTGCACATACATTAAAACTTCTTGGAATAATTCTTTTCTCGAATTTGAATTCGGGTAAACTCCACACAGAAATAGATCTATCGGCCGAAGCTATTGCAACAAACTTACCATCAGCTGAATAATCAATATCATTGATATTAAGAAAATGAGTTCTCTCAAATTTTTTAACATTTAGATTCTTATTGCAAAAATACAAGCATCCCTTTTCGTCACCAGCAACAACATAATTACCATCGTTTGAATTTGCCGCAAAAGTAAAAAATGTATAAGCATCGCGGTTAAATAATGACTTGCCATCTTTTTTTAATAACGCTCCATTAATCTTCATATCATCACTCAACTTTTTTCGTTGAATTTGACCAGAAGATTTCTCCAACTTAAGAGTCTTCATGTCAAATCTATAAGTCTGGTTTTTTGTTGCCAGTATAAGACTTGTTTCATTGTCAAAATTCATCGCAAGTATTTTATCTTCTCCTGGAACTTTTATTCTGTAAAACATTTTGCCAGAAACAAGGTCGTTGATAACCAATTCGTTATTTACGTCAATACTAGCCAAATATCTACTTGCTGGGTCCCATTCTACATACAAAACACTTCCCGAATGACCAGCCTGCACAACAGGAACAACATTTTGTGACCTAAGTCCACAAACTACTGTTAGAAATATTGCTATAGTTATAATTGTCTTTTTCATAACATTGATATAATTAAAATATGAGCCATTTTTTAGCCCTATTACTGTTTATAATATTGTAATAATCTCGAGTCGTCTTCCTTTCCCATTGGCATTAGATAAGTAGCACCAAATCCTGCATATCCACGGAGAATTGGTTCTTTCGAAAAAGTAGTTAATGGCGACGTAGTGTAAAATATGTTAGTCACTAAATATTTAGTAACATGAACATCGAATCCAATTCTTGGATTTACATGCAAACCCAATCCAGCAAGATTAGAATATACTGTATTAGGACTAAATTCGAGATAGTCGACGCCTTCAGCTGGTGTTTCGGCGTATTCTATTAAATCTGTTTTTGCTTGATCGGTAAGTGTGATACTGTTAGTAACCGGATATTTAATATCAAGGCCAGCCCCGAGCGAAAAATGTAACTTCCCAACATAGAAATGGTATCTGTACATCAGGCCAAGTTGTGGAATAACCATAAATGAAGATAATCTTAAAGTATCACCACTTAGACCTGGCAAATCCATATCCAACTCCAGTGTATAATTAGAGGTCATCAAATCGAGACCAGGAGTTAATACAACCCTACTGCGATTATAACCAAAATCGAATGGAAAACCCAACGCGATACATCCTCCTTGGGTTGTGGTAGCAGTTGCTAAATAATCCAAACCTTCGTAATGAATAGTGAAATCGTCTCCTTTCGACAGTAATCCGTAGGAGAATGAAGCCATGTATCCTCTCACCATTTGTTGAGCATTTAGACCTAACGAAATGATGATTAAAAATATAAGAGTCAATTTTTTCATGTTGTATATGCTAAATAATAATTCTTTTAACTAATTTTGCTAAATATTCAAATGATAAATACAAATTGATTTTTTATGGTCACAAAATTAAAGCTAAATTAAACATAAAAACTAAAACTATGAAAAAAATATTAATTATTGTATTTCTAATGGCTACGGTTCTTACAATAAATGCTCAAGGATTTTCATACGGGCCACAAATAGGAATAAGTTCAACAAGTGTAATTGAAAAAAACGCATTAGGAGATATTGAGAAAAATGTAAAAATGGGCTACCAAATAGGTGTTGCTGCTGAATTCGAAATTATGAGTTTTTTATATGTAGGCGGAGCTGTTAGTTTTTTTGAAAAGGGCGATAAAATCAAAAATGATTTTGGCACATTCAAAACAAAAATTGGGTATATTGATGTCCCAATAACAATAGGCTATAAAATGCCGATTGGCAATCTGAGTGTTTTTGGTAATATTGGTCCTTACACCAGTGTTGCAATTATTGGCAAATCGGTTATGCATTCAGAGTTTATGGACGAAACACATCCATTGGAAATCGGTGGGGATTTTGGCTACTATAAAAGATTTGATACTGGTGTAACTTTTGGAGGTGGAGTAGAATTTAAGCAATATCAAATTAAAGCAAACTATGCTCTTGGTTTTGTTGATATTACTGAAGGTGAAACCATGACTTCAAAAAATTCTGTATTAAATATTACTGCAACTTATTTTATTGGGCGTAATTATTAAAAATGCACTTTATAGAATTTCGCTGATAAACAACAATTTAAGCTTACTGTTTTGAGCTATTTTCTAGTTCAACCATATAAACAGCATTTTTATGTATCATTTCCTCCAAAGGAACACCTTGTTGTTGAGCTTGTAGTTTAATTCCTTCAAGCCATTCCGGTGATTGTCGAATACTATATTCATAAAATTCAACAGTTCCTGGCTTTAACTTTGAAGCCAAATCTTCTGCCTCAGAATATAATACTTCTTTAACCGACTTACCGCTATTAACCGATTCCTTATGAACATCCAAAAAGCGTTTGTGGTCTTTTGTGATATCATTCAAATGGTAAATCAATGCATCTGGTTTATATTCTGGATTAAAGATATTATAAACGACTTCTTCAAAATTCCAAAACGCAGTATATAAAAATCTCTCTGTACATTCTAGAACAATAATATCTCGAGATTTTATATCTGCTCCAATATCAAGACTGAAATTCATTAACTTCTGTTCTTCATACTCTGGGTAAACCATAACATTGTAATACCAAAAATTATACTTCTTAAACAGATATGTTCCTAAATCATATTTAAACCAATGAAATAAAAAGCTATCTCCAACAAATAATGCATTAATTTCTGGCTCAGTAGTATCAGAAAGTTGAAACTTTGGATATGCAAGTGTTTTTTCCTTTGGCTCAAACATGAGATTTAATGTTCTGGCAATATCATTATCCTGACCTCGTGGAATGGTTGTAGTTTCGATCTCCGAAACAATTAACTCAGGTATGTTCTTTTTTGTTAATTTCTCAACACTATTAACAAAAGTATCTAGTGCCAGATACATTCCATAATCACTCCAATGTATTCCATATGTGGGATAGAGTGGCCACGAAACTGTATCTTTAATAGAATTAAAATGTTTCTGAAGGTCAAGTACATTGATGTCAAGTTGATCACAAGTTTTAATAAAGCATCTGTAATTATTCTCTGGATAAATCTTTCTTTTCAAATGATCTGGAATATTTTCTGGCATATAGCTAGCCTTTCCTGGTGCAAAAACGACTATTAGGTCAATTCCAATTTTATTTAATGTGTCCTGGAGGTATTTCAATCTTTTACAACGTTCAAAAATCAGATCTTCGCCAACAAAGTATTCTCCAGTGTATTCTCGGATATAATCAATCTGAAAACACTCATTATTCTTACCAATAACAACCTCAGGAGCCCTTGTAGTTTTAAATAATCTAAAGTTATACTCATTATAAAATCTAATTAGTGGATTCCTCAACAGGGTATTATTATCTTTAAACAATGTCATGGAATCCTGGAAAGCACCAGTCATCCAATTTTCAACTTTAAATTCTGGCTCTACATATTCTTTAGAAAACCCACCAAGAGGTTTGAACTTAAATATCTTTAGTCCGATAATCTCGATGATAGCAGTAAAAGAAATCACCGCTAGGATGAATGCAAAAATTATATGTTTATAATTTATTTTCATTAGAATCTAAAATAAATAAAAGGATTAAA
>CAZOHR010000048.1:0-13517 GCA_964579045.1 uncultured Bacteroidales bacterium
GGATTTTGTTTTTTTTGTTTTTTGTTTTTTGGAACTTGTGATTTCCCCCTTTATTCTTTCACAAACTTCCCATACAAATTCTCCCCCTTAATTCTCACCAAATACATTCCCGCGGGCAAACTCTCAATGTTTATTTTATTGCTACCAGCTTGTGCTTTTTGTTGGTAAATTACAGCTCCGTTGGTGGAGTATATTTTGAGAACATCATTCTTAATATCTTTAGATAACTCAAAACTAAACTCATTTGTTGCAGGATTTGGATAAATTTCAAGTTTGAAATCATTTATAACTGTTGTGTTACCATTGTAACTTATTACAACACCATCGTTGCCGAGGCTGTCGGTTTTTATTAAAAATATTCGCTCGGGTTGTTCCCAGTGTTGGGTTTCTTCGTTCCATTCCCGATAAACTCCCCAGCCCCCAATTGCAAAACCACCATCATCTGTTTGTAATATTTTATTTGGATAAGATTCATTAACCCATTCAGGATGTTCAAGAGGATACAAACAAAAATGTTTTGCAAATAGAGTATCGCCTTGGGCATCCAGCAAATACATAAATGGTGTGGTGCACTCAAATCCCTCTGCTTTTCTCACTTGTCCAGTTACAGCAATTCTACCATCCTCCAATTCTGCCATTGAGGTTAAATAGCAGTAAATAGTATCGCGCCAATCTCCCGAGTCGTAATGGTATTCGCGGTAAGTTTTTTGCCATTTATAATTCCCGTATGTGTCAAATTTGTATAACCAGCCATCATAAGGATACAAACCTCCGAATACTTCGCCATAGTTTTTTGCTCCGCAAATTACATAACATGAGTCTTTTGTTTCAATTATATCTGCAATGGCTGGTGCATCATTGGGAGCTGCCGAAAACAATCGCTTCCATTTATAGTTACCAAGACTGTCAACTTTCATAATGAAGGAATTATAGGTATAATTAGCATAATTACGATGCATACCACAAACAATGTATCCTTTGTCCCAAGTTTCAATAACTCTAGTGCCGTATTGATAGTTAATAGTAGCGCCTTGGCCATCAAATTTGTAACTCTGAATCCATTCGGGATTTCCTAAATTATCTGTTTTTATGAGCATGGTTTGAGAAATTACTGTTTCAGGAGATGAGTATTCGGAGTGAGTGGAGTCTATCCCGCCAACCAAAATAAACCCACTGTCATTGCACGAATTTATGTTCCAACATCTTTTTGTAAGAGTATCTTCATAGTATTTTACCAAAGCAATTGTGTCGAATTCTGCATTAAGTTTTAGAAAAAACAAGTTATTATGTTGGCTTGTATCAGAAACTTCTATACCAGATAAAATAAATGTTTCGCCATTTTCGGCATAAAAGTTATTAAAACTATTATAGAGTGACCAGTTGCATTTAGAAATAGTTTTAATTTCCTCTAATTCACCATCTTGATTGATTTGAGTTATATGCAAAGCTTGACACCATTGCCAACAAGTCGGATCTATTAACTTGATGCTACCAGCTATGTAATAATTTTGATTTATTATTGCCATATTATTGCCAGTATAATAGTATTCATTTGGATAATTATGATTAAAAATCGTTTGTGCTTGTGAAAAGCTACAGATAATGAACAAAAATGTATATAGCGTAAAAATGGTTTTTTTCATAGGAATAGATTTAAAAACAGCCGCAAAGAATACTTTGCGGCTGTATAATATGTTTATTTTACAACAATCTGCTTACTGAATTTGCCACCGTTTTCTCCAACACTTACAACATAAGTACCGGCAGATAAACCGTTTACATCAATTTTAACATATCCTGCTTTTTGGCTAACCGGATAAGATTTAATCAGGCTGCCCGAAGCATTGTAAAGATTTACCGATTTATAATTGTTTACATCAGTTAAGATATACTCAACATAAACAAAATCGCTTGCAGGGTTAGGATAGATATTAACCATATCGCTGAAAGAAGCAATAGAATTAGAACTCTTGCCAACAATAGTATTCTTCTGTTCAACTGCAGGCTCAGGAAGTCTTATTACTTCAGTCATAGGTTCAATATTAGCTTTATCAAGTAAAATAGCTGCATAAACAGAACCTGCAACTTCGTTTTCAGATTTCATTGCTCTGAGTAAATCAATGTTTTGAGCAACTGCTTCGTCAAGGGTAATATTTCCCTGTTCAATTTCCATCATAAGCCTTAGTACATTATTGTTGTTTTCAAGCTCGATAATATAATCCATATCGCAAATATCCGCTAAATCTTCGATTTTTGCAAGACATTCGCTGGCGGCATTATAATTTTTTTCGTACAAGTAAATATCAAAGAGGTGCTGTTGCGACAAAATCTCGTTATCAGAAATAAGGAAATTCTTTAACTGAGTACGGTTTTCGTCGCTGGCATTTTCGTCCCAGTAGCCGCGAACCATTGCATTAACAACCAAACTTCGATTCTGATGCATTTCGCCAATCTGCATTTCCTTAGCTTCACGAGCATTAATTCCGTTTTGGTTAAGAATTAGTAAGGATTTAAGATTCTCCTCCATTGGAGCATTTTCAATTTCAGCTACAATATTGGTAGGTAATGGACTGTTTGCTAACAAAGCTTCTACTTTCGCGTATTGATTGGCATTGTCGTTTTCTAAATATGTTAATGCAACTTCATCACTAATATACCCTTCGGCATCAGCAACTTTTTCAGAAACTTCATCATCCGAAATAGGATTAACATTTTCTATATCAGTGAGTAATTGAGCAGTATTGCCATTATCAATTAATAAAGCAAGATCATACTCCGTCAAAGCTTTTTCATTGTCTATCTGCGAGATTAACTCAGAACCTTCGGATGCAGATATTAGAGTTTGAATTATGCCTCCGTCTTTTGTTGATTCTACACAATGAGTGGTTTCATAGTAAGTTCCAAATACATTGTTGACCTTACCTACTGGTGTAGATAAATAATTTTGCAATTTATGATAATATCCATTCACTAATCCTTCGGCATTGCTGCAGTAGGTATATATTCCAAGGTCTAGAGAGGAAGGAACAATGTTTAGGTCAACATAAAAATCACCTTCGGTAAATATAGTACTGCGGTCGAAACCGTTTCCGGCATAAGTAGTAATATTATTCAAAACAACATCTCCCTGCACTCTTCTTATGTTGCCATCAACAACTGATAATGCAGAAAAGTAGTCTTCGAAAATATTGCAACGATATTGTAGACCCTTATCTCCGCCGGTGCCATTATAATAACTCGAGTTTTTACCTAAATTAATACACGAGTAGAATATGATATTAGTTGGACTTTGACCTTTAAATACATTATCTCTTACTATATTCCCATTTGTCCCTGTGTTATTAACATACAATCCAAGTGCAGGCGATTCAGCAGTAACCACATTGCTTTCGAAAGTAAAAGTTGTGTTTGAACCATTACCGTAAATGTAGCATCCGTAAGGATAGGTGTTAGGGTCGGATGGGTTGTAACTAGAACTGTTGGCAAAATCATAAGCATTGAAATTGTTTGACTCAACAATTGGTGTGGTAGGGCTAACTAAATATAGACCACGGTAGTTGTTGTTGAAGTTGGTTCTTTTTATTGTTGTGGCTGCTGCTTGACTAGAGTGTATTGCATAATTGAAGCCCTTAATAACATTTGTCATGTTACTTGAGCCTATAACAGAGTATTTGGCTAGGTTTATGGTTTTTATAGCAGTACCCCTGTGCTCTGCTAAAACTGAGATATCTCTTGAGTTAATAAAATCACAATTGCTAATATTTATTGTTTTAACATTGTTGAGATAAACCTGAATGGTTGGATCAACACCATCATTTAGTTCTTTGTTAATAATAAAGTCTGCGCCATTAATATATGCAGCATTATAATTAGGAACATTAGGATATTCGTATGGGTCAAATTGTACCGAACTACGGTTGTTAATAAAGACACCATTTAATATATAAATCATTGCACCAGCTTGTGCATGAATACCTAAAACTGCATTTGAAATTACAGCTCCAGAGTTAAGCATTCTGATTCTTCCTTGATTTAAGCTAGTTTGAGGTAATGTTACATTGCCACGAACAACTATTCCACCCCACATATTGGATGGTGTACAAGATGTGTTTGCAGTGAGTAATGTGTTTGACAAAGCAAGCACTGCACCAGTATTTATAATTATATTTGTTCCAAGAGCAAAGTGAAATTCCATATTTTGTATTGTTAAATTAAATCCACTTGGAATTTCCATGTTTGATCCTAAATATACAACACCAGATTCAGAGTTAAAAGGATTATTGCCGAACCCAGGAGACCATGTGGCTGGAGATGTTAGTACGCTAAAATTTGGATTAGGAGAGTTACTATATGGCCACCCATCATGATAAAAAGAACCATCTAATTGATGAGAGAAATAATATGCTTCGTTAGGAAAGTTACTATAGCCATTGTATGTCATTGCATGACATGTAATTCCAAAAGTAGAGTAGCTCGCAGAAACAGAGGCTGGATTATTTGTGCCAGATATTTGGGTAATAGTGCTATTCGTGTTGTTGATTGCATACAATTTTCCATCTCGTCCTAATTCCAATTCTGATTTTCTGTAGTCTCCAGTAACTGCAGTAAGATTTTGAGCGTCACCTGTTATGTCATCGAAATCTCCACTGGCAATAGCATCTGTCAAATCACAATATTTAATACTTTCAAAGAATTGGTCAGGATAGTTTTCTGTAAAATACAAATATCGTGAATCTTGGGAGAATTCAAATCCTGTACAACCTTTATCACCACCCAACCATGCATATTTGTGTTCTATAGTATTTTGGTTGATTGTCGAATAATCTTTTGGTATTTTAACAAACTCTAAACTATTCATTGGAATATCAGGTCCGGGCATAGGGTACAACCTGATAACAGAAGTGGCCATAAGGTAATTGTCATCGTCAAAAGAGGTAATTGTCATATCAGGTCTATTGATGTCCATAGGCCATTCGCTAATAATATCTGTATTGAGTGTTAAAACCGTATGAGGAAAATAATTATTGTCAAAATCAAAGTCAGAAACATTATAAATTGTTAATTCATTTGCATTTTGCAGAATAAGTAAGTCATCCCCAGAGGTTTCACTTCGGACAGCAGACATTGTGAAATTTATACAATTTTGGGTATTTTTGACTGTATCTATTGTAACGTTTTTTACTTGATATGGTGCTTCAGGTTCTTTCGGATTATAGTGACCTATGCTTAAACCAGGGCAATTTTCCCCGTCAGTTGTCCCTATTGCAGCGAAAATATAAAACCCAGAGCATAGGTCTCCATCAGGCATTACAATAATATTATGATATAGAGAATAAGCATCTATTCCATTCCCATCATTCATATCAGTTAGAATTTGATTTGAATAAAAATTATCTGTAAGCAAGGCAATTTGATCTCCAGTCTCGTCATAAATATAATTATCCATGATAAAAGCTAGAAGCTTTCCATCATTGTCTGTAATCACTTGACTCGCAAAGCGCGGAGCTTGTCCACAATAAAGATTCTGTAATGAAGATTCCCAACCACTGCCATTAAATCCTCCTTCCAAAATAAAATCTTGATATGCTTGAGATGTGTAATCAATCGGGAAAGTAGGAGTTGTAATATTATTAATATTTCTAAAATTTATATTCTTTGATCCGGGTTGGACAGGAACGTTTAAAAGTTTTGATTGTGTGAGCTGTCCAAACACCGCTCCACTGAGGAAAATAAATAAAATCAGTGCTTCTAATTTATAGGTTTTTGTTTTCATTGTGTTAAATTTAAATTTTTACTAAAGTTATTTGATACAGACGACTGTATGTCAATTAGTTAACGAACTGTAGCTCGTATAATATGTGGTTTTGCTTTAGTAAGTTTTAAATTAATAATGTAACTTTGCAATATCTTTTATTAAACTGGAAGAGTGTGAGGGGGCAAGCCTTGCGCTCTTCTTTTATTTTGTGTTTATAATAGTCAAAATTAAGATAATAGTTTATACTAACAACCCGATTGGCATCATATTATATTAAGTATGTTTTTAATTTTTTTGATGTTTTTGTGGGGGGGGGGGGTAACTGTCTGAAAATCAGTGAGATGGTAGTTGCTTAAATTTTTGAGTGAAAGTGAACGCGACATGGCTAATTATACAAAATGCATAATATTGCGTTTTTATGATGTAGTTTAAATGAATTCTCATAGAATTCTTATTTGGTCTTTGTTGTAGAATTGTCGAAACTTGTGTTTTTTGTTAATTTATTTTTTACAAAACAGAGTTACAATTAAACGCCATTTCCCACAACCACAATATTCAGTTATTATTAATCAAAACCTAAATAAATCTTCTTCCTCTTCAACTTTAATTCTTACAACCGATCCTTTTTTTGCGTAAAATCCTTGTTTGATATGTACCGATTGCTTTGCAGTAATATTAACTGTTACCTCTGGCTCTATAACAAACCTATCGAGTGGTCCGCCATCGGTAAATACTTTTGGATGTGCATAAGGATTTTTACTGCCAGCAATCTTTGGTCTGCTGTATTTGGGATTAATAACAATTTTGCCGGGAGCATAAAAATCCTGATTATAAACCATATCACGGTTAAATAGACTCAAGTTGTAGGTTTCTCGCTTCCAATGCTGTGCAACAATTTGAGCATGTCCCATACTTTTTTGTCCACCATACCACTTAGGAACTTCATATTGGTTATACAGAATTTTAACATAATCGTTCATTACAATATTATAAACCTGTGGCTCGGACGAAATTGGTGCAAAGTCGAAATCTGCCCAATTTGCAAAACCTAAAGCACAAGTCATTTTAATTGTATTTATTTGTTCTGCTTCGTACCTACTTTCTGGATATGTGGTGCCATTACTGCCATCGACACCAATATTGTATTTACCATCGTCGTAAATATTGTAAACAAAAGTATTTCTGAACCTAAGCATGTCTGTTGCAGTAAAAAAACTTCCGTTACGGTATTTGTAGTACTCATATGGGAAAGCCATAACAATAGTACCATGACTTACATCCTCAACATATTCGGTATATACATTAAAATTCGGTTCTTTCAGGAATAGAGATCTTGCACACTCTCGATAAGATATGCGCCATCCTTGATGGTACCACCAATACGAATTGTTGTCTTTATTGTGTCGGAAAACTGGAGCTTTGTACTTTTGCTTTGTGCATTTATCCGAAAATATTACCATAGATTTGTGCAAAGAGGCGAGAGTATCTGCCATTCTAAGGTATTCTTTGTTGCCGCTGCTTAAACCTGTAAAAAGAAGGCATCTAGCAAAACCAGTTTGCATGTTTATTATTAGTTCTCCACCTGGCTGTTGCACGCCACTTTTATAATCCCACAATCCTCCTTTTACAAAGTAGTCGAGAGTTTCGCGAGTTCTGTCTTCGAGCCATTCGGCATATTCTCCAAATGTCATAAATTTTTTGCCTGTGTAATTGCAGTTGCAAGTGTTGGGAGAGTATAAATCAGGATTAAGCTCTTCGAATTGATACATTTCTACATTACGCAATTCAGGCTCAAGAACCTTTATTAGATGTACGAACCTTGCGAATGAACCGATTACATAACCATCAACATAAGTAGAGCTCGTAGATTCGGACCATTTAGGAGTTTTTGCTGTTGCCTCTGGATTAAGATCATTGCGATTTTCAATAATGCAAAGTGATTGATGTGCAAATTTGTACAAATAGGCTTTGTCTTTTGTAGCTAGGTACATGTCTATATACCCGTCAATGATTTTCGAAACTCCATCGCCAAATGTATTCCAGTCCTTGTCGGGGTGCAAAGTACATAGCTTATATCCATTAAATACAATATTCTCTGTGTAAAAATCATAATCTTCTTTTACGCAAAGAGTATCGTATTCCTGCGCAAACACAACAGATGCAGAAAATGAAAAAGCGAGGATTATAAAATATTTCCTTATTCCTTTAAACATAAACTCGAATGATTTATTCTGATTTAAGATTTTTATTTTCTTCTTCCAGAGTTTTAATTCTGTTTTCGAGTTGCTCAATATATAAGTACAATTCTTCAACGTTTTGTAGCAAGCCAGTTAGCGTCTCCGAAATAGGTACTCCTGAGTTTAAGATTTCTTCTTCGGGTTTAATATATGGAAGATGTTTATCTTTTTTTATTGTCAAAATGCGTTGTTGAAATGGCTGAAGTTGATACTCTTCGTCAAAGACAAAATCGCACCATTTATTAGCTTCTACTATTAATTCTTCACTTGCCCTAATGCTTCCACAAACATCAACACGGTATTCTGGGTTCTTTGTGCCAAAGCCTGTATATCCATCTGATTTTACTGTAATTGTCTGATTCTCATTAAACAAAATGCCGAGTTCACCATCTTTATTGAGTGTGAATTTTAGTTCGGTACCAAAACGTCGTGCATACAATAATGTGTCGTTTTTTAAGGTGTCCCTTTTTTTGCTTATTGCAAGATCGTCAGTTTCTTTGAAATATTCGCGTACAGGCGCTGCTACCATTGTCATAGCACTAATTGTTAATGCTGCAATCAGGATTATAAGTTTTTGCATATTAGAATTTTTTAATTTATAAAACCCCAAAATAAGCAAAAAATCAGCTATAATTGAGAAAATGTTTTGTTAAAATTATAAATCGCTCAACATTTTCAAAATAATTCGCACGTTTTTTTAACTTTGCTGAATCAATTTTAAACAATATGGATTTCGATAACATCCTAGCAGACCTTAAAAATAAGATTTATAAACCGCTTTATTTATTTTATGGCGAAGAGTCATATTTTATTGATGAACTTACAAATTATGTTCAGAAGAATGTTCTGAGCGAAGCAGAGAAGGCATTTAATCAAACAGTTGTTTATGGTAAAGATGTAAATCCAGTTGATGTTATCGAAATGTCGCGCCGTTACCCGATGATGGCAAATATGCAGGTTGTGATTGTGAAGGAAGCGCAAGATTTGAAAAACTTCAAGCTTTTTGAATCATACGTCGAAAATCCTGTTAAGTCCACAATCTTGGTCTTTAGTTTTAAGCAAACAAGGACTCTTGATAAAAGGTTAAAAGTTAATAACTTGATAATTAAAAATGGAGTTGTCTTTGAGTCTAAGAAACTTTACGAGAAGAGTATTTACCCATGGATAACAGAGAGTTTAAAGAAGGAAAAATTAACCATACATCCTGAGGCTCTGCGCTTATTTTACGAAAGTATAGGCTCCGATTTAAGTAGATTGGCCAATGAGATTAGAAAGCTTGCAATAACTCAAAAACCTGGTGCTCAAATTCAAAAGGATGATATTGCGTTTAATATTGGAGTAAACCGCGATTTTAATGTTTTCGAGTTGCAAAAAGCAATTGGTGAAAAGGATAAATTGAAAGTTTACAAAATCCTTGATCACTTTGGAAAAGACCCAAAAAACAATCCATTAATAGGTACTGTTATCGCTTTGTTTAATTACTTTGTAAAGCTTATACAGGTTCATGCCCTAACAGATAAGAGCAAAAATAATATTGCAGCTACAGTTGGTGTAAATCCATATTTTGTTGATGAATATTTACGAGCAATGCAGAATTATCCTTTGCCTAAGTTAATTAGCATAGTTTCATATCTTCGCGAAACAGATTTAAAGCTTAAAGGTGTTGGATCAAACGCTGTGAGTGATGCGGACTTAGCTAAGGAATTGATTTATAAAATTCTTCATTAATGGAAAATGTTATTTATGTTATAATAGGCGTAACTGGTGTTGTCACATGGCTTTCGTGGCAAAACGAGGATTTGTTCCGAAAACTGCTGTTCTCACCTTATGACATGATTCGCAATAAGCAATACTTTAGGATTATTACTCATGGCTTTTTGCACGCAAACTGGCCTCATTTAATTGTTAATATGCTAGTGTTTTGGTCATTCGGGCGATCACTATTAACATATATGGTTCACTTTTGGGGGACAAAGGCAGTGATTTTATTTGTGCTTCTATATTTATCGGCAATTGTCGTTTCATCATTGTATAGTTTAGCAAAATACAAAGATAATTTTGCGTATTCTGCTGTAGGAGCATCGGGAGCTACCTCGGCAATTGTTTTTGCAAGCATCTTTTTCGACCCATGGAATATGATCTATTTTTTCGGAGTCTTGCCAATCCCAGGCGTCCTCTTTGGAGTTATTTATCTTATATATTCATATCGAATGTCAAGAAAAGGAACAGATAATATTGGACACGATGCTCATTTCTGGGGAGCTGTTTATGGTTTTACCTTCCCTCTATTTTTTAAGCCCGAGTTATTCAAATTTTTTATTAATCGCCTTATAAGTATTTGGTAAAATGAATAAAGCAGTTTTTCTTGATAGAGACGGAGTCATTAACTTTGAACCAGGCAGATATACTTGTAGTGTTGATGATTTTTTCATTAACGAAGGTGTGGGAGAGTCGATAAAAATACTAAAGGATAACGGTTATCTGGTAATAATTATTTCGAATCAAGGTGGTATTGCAAAGTCGCTATATTCTCATTTTGATGTTTTAGAGATGCACATCAAACTTTGTGAGTATTTGGCAAATTTTGACACAAAAGTTGATGATTTCTATTATTGTCCACACCACCCCGACTATACAAAATGTTTGTGTCGTAAGCCCGACACACAAATGTTCGAAAGAGCACTTTATGTTTATAATATAAACCCTGCAGAATCATTTATGATTGGCGATGGAGATAGAGATGTTGAGGCTGCCGAAAAATTGGGAATTAAGGGAATTAAAGTCAGTCCGAATAGCAATATTTTCGATGTCTGTAATAAACTTATTCAAGCATGAACACAGCAAAATATTTAATGTTAAATAGCGAAATCTTGCTTGCATCCAAGCCATGTCTTAGCTTTGATAATAGGGGACTGCTATTTGCTGATAGTTTTAGCTTTGATATTAGGGGCAATTCTTCTAAAGCATTTTTTGCTGATTTGTACTTTGATCACATGATTGCAGTGATGAAGCTTTTGAAGATGGAAAGGCCAATTTTATTAAAGAAATCTATATTTGCTACTGATCTTGAATTACTATTACAGAAGAATAGGATTTACAAAGGATTCACAGCAAAAGTTACAATATTTCGAAATGCCTCTTTAGGAAAACTAGTGATTGATAATTCAGTCTCTGTTCTTGTTTCGGTAAATGCTATCGATGATGAGTATTTTGTTTCAAATCAAAAAGGTTTGAAGGTAAGTGTTTTGAGAAATTATTCTTTGCCTGACTACGTTTTTGTTTCAGCCCATAATCCCGTATTTAGTCATGAGATGCTTCTAAAATCGAGGCTCGATGATACTCAGTGCGACGATTTTTTAATAACAGATATTATCGGAAACATCACAAAGACAATTGATTCCGCCATTTTCTTTGTTAAAGAAGGCAACCTTATATTACCCGAGAGAGTGCCAGCTGATCAGTCAAAAGTCTTTAACGAAGTTATTGTAACTGCAGCAAATATGTTGAAAATTCCTGTGGTTTATTGGTCTGTAAAAAGAGAAGATTTAAACGATTTAGATGAAATGTTTGTAGCAGATGTGCGGAATGGTATCTCATGGATAATGGCATTTGGGGAGAAACGTTTCTTTCATAAAACATCGGCAGCACTCATTAAAAAGATAAATGAAATGGTGCAGATTTAATACTATTCAAATCCATTAACTTTGTGATATTCTATCAAGCCTTCAATAGGATTATTAATGTAAATAAGGTCTTTCATCCCATGCTGTTTTGCAATTTCGTCAAGAAAGTCTTTGAAATTTAAAGCTATACTACCACAAAATCCTAATGAATAGTTTTTATAATCAGGATAAATTCTCACATATTTTTCGAAGAATTTGCTAAAAGAAATTCTGATAATCTCCTGTAATTGTGGATGTTGAATATTGTTTTTTATGAAGATGCAAAAACCAGCGAGATATCTATTTGGATGCGGATTCTTGTAAATAGAAGATAATATCGAAGAGTGTGTAGCACCAGTTTCTTCAAGTATTTTCTTTGTCAAATCAAGTTCCAGTTTTTTCTCGAGGTACATTTTTGCAAATAATTTTCCGATGTATGCTCCGCTGCCTTCGTCACCCAAAATATAGCCAAGGGATATCGCATTGTGAGTGATTGACTTTCCATTATAAATGCAGGAGTTTGTTCCTGTCCCAATAATTGCAGCTATGCCAGTATTATTTTTAAATATCGCCCTTGCAGTTCCGAGCATATCCGAAAAAATCTCGATTTTGGCATTGAAAAAATAATCTTCTAATGCAGATCTTAGATGCTCGTGATTGTCTTGTGAGCTACATCCAGAGCCATAGAAAAAAACTTTTTTAACAATAAGTGGATCGGGCTCGGTAGGGTAATGCTCGCCTATAACCTGAATTATTCTTTCCTTAGTTACAAAATATGGATTTAGTCCAATAGTCTGAAATCCGTTGATAATATCGCCTGCTGCGCTTGTAATTACCCAGTTTGTTTTGGTTGAGCCACTATCTGCAAATAGGTACATAACTAAAAAGGTTTTTGCAAAGATAAAAAAATCTGATAGCTCAACAACCCAAAGAGTAATAAATATAGGGCAATGCATCTAAATTTATTCAAGAATAATTATAAGAAGCGTAATCATTAAACAGCGAATTTGTAAGTAATCCGCTCTATATATTGCGATGTGCTGGAGAAGAGGTATCGAAGTGTGGCTAAAACACTAAAAGGCCACGAAATGATTTGCTATTTTAGGTTCATCTAGCCAGAGACACAGGAAGACTTTTTGCCACTAAAACACAAAAGTCCACGAAAGGAATCTTTTTCTGCCACGAAAACACTAAAACACGAAGGTACACGAAAGGATTTTTTACCACAAAAACACTAAAATCAACTAATTTATTTTTCTTTTTTCGTGGGTTTTTGTGTCTTTGTGCCTTCGTGGCTATTTTTCTTTTTTACGGTTTTTCGTGCCTTTTTCTACTTTTTTGTGGGTTTTCGTGCCTTTAGCTTCGCTGAGCTCCTTTCAGTCGGTTGTGCTTTAGTGGCTATTTTTTTTACATTAAAAACTGCAAATGCTTTTTACTAAATTGTTCGAAATTGAAATTTGCATGTGTTTTCCCTACAATTATTAGTCGAGGCTAATACTTGTTAATAATATTAATAAGGGAATTTATTGTGAATAATAAAAAAATAAGTATTTTTACGATATTAAACCTAAAAACATCGGATATGTTTGCTTCTATTAATACTTGGTGGGGTTCTATGGAACTTCTCGAACAGATATTTTGGGGATTTGCTGTGCCTTTCTCAGCTGTTTTTGTCATACAGTTGATTATGACCTTGATTGGTGCTGGAGGTGATGGTGATGTAGATGCATCTGGAGATTCTGATATCGATGTGGATTCTGATGCTGGAATAGGATTTCAATTTATCACTCTTAAGAATTTTATTGCTTTTTTTACGATTTTCGGATGGACAGGTATAGCTTGTTTTAATTCGGGTTTTGGAGC
>CAZOHR010000048.1:13617-15841 GCA_964579045.1 uncultured Bacteroidales bacterium
TTTTTACGATTTTCGGATGGACAGGTATAGCTTGTTTTAATTCGGGTTTTGGAGCAGGCTTAAGTATAATTTTGGCTATTATCGGAGGTTTGTTGATGATGGTATTGATGGCAACATTGTTTTATCTAATGGGAAAATTGTCGGAAAGTGGAAATACCAAGATGGAGTCGGCAATTGGAAAAACTGGTTCTGTATATTTGCGAATACCTGCTGTAAAATCGGGTCTTGGCAAAGTTCAGATAAATATCCAAGGCCTAAAGACTGTGGATGCAATGACAGAAAGTGCTGATGATATTAAATCTGGTAGTCTTGTTAAAGTTGTTGGCATTGAAGCTGGTGAGATTCTTTTGGTTGAGTTATTATAAAAAAGTATTATTAACAATTAAATACAAAATTTATGGAAGGAGAATATTTTCTAATTATTGTCGCCTTTGTGGTGTTCTTTGTCTTTGTCCTAATAATTACATTTCTCAGACGATACAAACGCTGTCCTTCTGACAGAATTCTCGTAATCTATGGTAAGGTTGGAAAACTAAATGCCGAATCGCGTACAGCAAAATGTATTCATGGTGGTGCAGCATTTATATGGCCTGTTATTCAATCTTACGAATTTTTGGATTTGACTCCGTTTTCAATCGAGATTAATCTTAAATCTGCCTTGTCAGAACGGAACATCCGTGTTGATGTACCTTCTCGTTTTACAGTAGGGATTAGAACCGAAGATAGTGTAATGACAAATGCTGCAGAACGATTGCTTGGTTTAAATCAGCAGGATATTAGCAAACTTGCCGAAGATATTTTGTTTGGACAACTGCGTTTAGTTGTGGCAACAATGGATATCGAAGAAATCAACTCCAATAGAGATAAATTTCTCGAAGCTGTTTCTTCAAATGTAGAAGCCGAATTAAAGAAAATAGGTCTTAAACTTATCAACGTAAACGTAACCGACTTAAATGATGAGTCAGGTTATATTATTGCATTGGGAAAAGAAGCTGCTGCAAAAGCTATCAACGACGCCAAGAAATCGGTTGCTGAAAAGAATCGTGATGGTGAAATCGGACAGGCAGAAGCTGAAAAAGATCAGAGGGTTCAGGTTGCAGATGCTCTTGCTTATGCTAAGATTGGAGAGGCAAATGCTTCGCGCGAAGAACGTGTAAAAACCTCACAAGCCGACTCTTTAGCTGTTGAAGGAGAAAACCTTGCAAAGATTACCATTGCAAACTCAGATGCAAAGAGACGTGAGCAACAAGCCGAGGCCGAGCGTTTAGCAATTACTGCCGAGAAAGTTAATCGCGCAAAGGCACTCGAAGATTCTTATGCTGCTGAAAAAATCGCGGAAGAAATTCGTGCTCTCAGAGATAAAGCTACTCAGTATGCAAACGTGGTTGTTCCGACCGAAATCGAAAAACAGAAAATCGAAATTGCTGCTGATGCAATTGCTGAACAAACAAGAAGATTAGCAAAAGGGGAGGCCGATGCAATCTTTATGAAAATGCAAGCCGAAGGTAAGGGTATGTTTGAGATACTTAGCAAACAAGCCGAAGGTTTTGATAAGATTGTTAAAGCTGCTGGCGACAACTCACGCGATGCAGTTATGCTTATGATTGCTGATAAACTTCCCGAAATTGTTAAATCTCAGGTGGAAGCTATCAAAAATCTTAAGATTGATAAAATTACCGTTTGGGATAATATGGGCGGTGGCGCAAATGGGGGCAAACCAACTACAGCAAACTTCCTTTCGGGAATGTTGGGCGCTGTCCCTCCATTCGACGAACTGTTTAAAATGGCCGGAATGGAATTGCCAGATTATTTAAAAGGTAAAAATCCTTTGCCTCACGATTCTAATGAACCACCTAGGATTGAAACTGAAGAGGTGAAGTAATTTGCTTAGCCGCCGTAGATCAGCCACCGTTGCTTAGACATCGTGCTGTGCAAATCGGTTGAGTATAAAAGTTTGAATAAATAAATATATGAATAATTAAGCCTGGGGTAATTCAGGCTTTTTTTATTTTATTCATGCCGCATTCGATTTATTCCTTCCTAATCTCCTGAAAGTCAACGGCTTTAGCCCTCACGCAAGTAAAATATTACCTTAGCGACCGAAGAAATTTATAAAAAACACACAAAAAAATTTGGAAGTAAGAAAAATTTTATGTTATCTTTGCACACCAAATTGCGAAAATAGCTCAGTTGGTAGAGCACGACCTTGCCAAGGTCGGGGTCG
>CAZOHR010000049.1:0-6156 GCA_964579045.1 uncultured Bacteroidales bacterium
AAATATAGCTGGGCAGACAGTAACAGTTACAGGTACAAATGTATCTTGTGCTGGTGGCGCTAATGGAACCGCGACAGCAACGGTTGTTGGAGGTACTCCTAACTACACCTATAACTGGTCTAACGGATTTAACCAAACTATTCCAGGATTAACCAGTAATGTAAGTGGATTAAATGCTGGAGCTATTTCTGTTGTTGTAACTGACAACTTTGGATGTACTTCAACTCACAGTGTCACATTAACCCAACCTTCTGCTATATCAGTGAATCTTGTTAGTACTATTCCAGTTACATGCAACGGAGATTGTGATGGCGAAGCACAGATTAGTGTCAGTGGTGGTACTGCTCCATATTCTTATGTATGGTCGAGCGGACTAAATCCAAATTCAAATAATAACATTAACCTTTGTGGAGGTGCTCACTCTGTGGTTGTAACTGACAATAATGGATGTACTGCAAGTCTTAATTTCAATATTGTAGAACCTGCTGCAATGCTACTTAATATGTCTACCACAACAGCAAACTGCGGCAATTCAAACGGAACCGCAACTGCAACTCCTGTTGGTGGAACTGGACCATATTTATGGTCTTGGTCAGCTGGTGGCAATACTGCTAGTATGACTAATACAAACCTTAGTTCGGCTGGAAATCCATATAATGTAACTGTTACTGATGATAATGGTTGTACTCAAACCGGAACAGCTAGTATAGTTGATATACCTGGTCCTACAGCAGTGATATCTGCCTTTGGTGATGTTGGCTGTAATGGAAACAATGATGGCTGGGCAACAGTTTCAGCTGCAGGCGGAACAGCTCCATATACTTATACTTGGAGTACAATGCCAGTTCAAACAAACACAACAGCAATTAATCTTGCTCCTGGAGTTTACCATGTAACAGTCCAAGACATTACAAACTGCACAATTACTGCGACTGCAATCATTGGACAACCAGCAGGCTTAAGCCTTAATATTGTTGCACCACAGATTTTCTGTTATGGCGGCTGTAATGGCAACGCATTAGCTAATGTTGCTGGCGGAACATTCCCATACACATTTTTATGGAGTGATTTACAAATTACTCAGACTGCTATGAATTTGTGTGCTGGTCCAGTTTCGGTAACTGTAACTGATGATAATGGTTGTTCTATTTCTTCAAATACAATGATGACTGAAGGTCCAGCGATTATAGTAACCGAAGTTATAACTCCATCAAATTGTTCACAATCAGATGGCTCGATAGATGTTACAGTTGGTGGTGGTTCTCCACCATATAGTTATGCATGGAGCAGTGGTCAATTATCTCAAGATATTTGGAACGTTCCAGCAGGTGCATATACCATAACTATTACTGATAATAAAGGTTGCCAAGAGATTCGATCATATCCAATTAGCGATCAAAATGCACAAATTGCAACAATATCGGCTACAAGCAATGCAACATGCAATGGCACATGTAATGGTACCGCAACAGTAAGTGTAAGTGGAGGTAGCGGATTATTTACGTATTCTTGGAATAGTGTTCCAGTACAATCTAGTTCTACTGCAACAAATCTTTGTGATGGAGCCTACAATGTAATAGTAACTGATTTAACTACTGGCTGTATTGCTGCTGCAGGAACTTCAATTACTGAGCCACCAGTGCTAGATTTAATCTCATCTATTACAAATGTGACATGCTCTGGGTTGTGCAATGGTGCAATTAATATCACAACATTTGGAGGTACAACTCCTTATTCTTATACTTGGTCTGGTCCAGGTGTTACAATTAACTCAGAAGACCAAACAAATCGTTGCGCTGGTGCATATTCAGTAATTGTTCTAGATGTAAATAATTGCTTCTTAACTCGAAACTTTACAATTACAGCACCATCATTTATTACAGTACCTATAGTTAGTACATCTACTGCGTGCTCAGGGTCATGCACTGGCACTGCCACAGCAGCTCCTTCGGGAGGAACAGCTCCTTACACATATCTTTGGAGTGGCTCTGGACAAACAACCGCTACTGCGCTTAGTTTATGCACGGGTAACCATACAGTTACTGTAACTGACGTAAATGGATGTACTGGCACAAACACTGTTTTTGTAGATACCCCTACCCCAATGCAATTTGCAGATGTAACTGTAAACGATGCTCAATGTGATGGAAGTTCAAATGCTGACATTAGTGTTACAGTAATTGGAGGCACACCTCCTTATGATTATGTTTGGGATAATGGACAAACAATCTCTACTCCATTTGGACTAAGTGCAGGTCAACATTGTGTTACAGTTATCGACAATAATGGATGTATGATAAATACATGTGCAATGGTAAATGACCCTCCTGCTTTAAACGTTACATTAACAGCAACAAACGAGCTATGTAATGGAGCATGCAATGGTACAATTACTTCTATGCCTTCAGGTGGTGTTGGTCCGTACTCATATTTATGGTCAAATTCTGAAGTGGCATCATCTATTAGTAATTTATGTGCTGGTGTTTACAATATCACACTTACAGATTTTAATGGTTGCCAAGCTTATAACTCAACAAGTATAAATAGCCCAGCTATTTTAGGCATTAATGTTCAAAATATTACTCAACCAACATGTGGAAATGCAGATGGGTCTGTAACAGTTGGGGCAACTGGAGGTGTTGGTCCATTTACCTATGCATGGCTTCCTGTACCAGCTTCTGGTGGTGCTTCAAGTACAATCAATAACATTCAATCAGGTAACTATACAGTTACTATAACAGACTTTAATGGATGTAGTATCAGCCAAACAATTGGAGTCAGTGATATAAATGGTCCGATAATTTCAAGTATAGTTGGAACTAATGTAAATTGTTTTGGTGAAGCAACCGGAACTGCAGAAGTATTCTTCACAAGTTCAACAATTACCAATACCATCGCTTGGAGTAACTTTCAAAGTACAGCATTAGCAATCAATCTTATTGAAGGCGCATATACAGTTACTATTACTGACAATAACGGATGTTCTGCTGTTGGCAATATTGCTATTACAGAGCCATTACCATTTACTGCTTCAATAGTATCATTTGATGGCATGTCTTGTGCAGGAATTTGTAATGGTACAGCTACTGGGGCAGGATTTGGTGGAACTTTACCATACATTTATTCCTGGTCTAATGGCGCTAGTACTGCTACTGCAAACAATTTATGCTTTGGGAATTATGACCTTACTATCACAGACGTCAATGGTTGTACAGCAACAACTTCAGTATTTATTGATGAACCAGCACCACTAACGATAAGCGGCACAGTAGTTCATACTCAGTGTTATGCTGGCGATGATGGTATTGTAACTGTAGTAGCAGGTGGAGGAACAGGAAACTACTTCTATTCATGGCCAGCTATCCCAGCAAACACTCCAGTTATTGATGGATTAACTGCAGCAGCATATACCGTTGTGGTCTATGATGCTAGCGATATTGGATGTTTTATTTCTGATACTTATATAGTTGGTGAACCTGCACCAATTGATGCAATTTTTGCAACTGAAAACGCAACTTGTGGATTTGACAATGGAGTTGCTTATGTTGACAATATTGTTGGTGGAACTGGTAGTTATGTATATGTTTGGAATCCTGGATCAATGACTGGTAGTTATCAAGATAATCTTGCTCCTGGAACATATACTGTTGTTATTACTGATGGAAATTCATGCACAGCTCAATATAGTGTAACGGTAGATGCTACATCAAGTCTACAAATTGACAACGTAATGTTTAATGGAGTAACTTGTTTTGGCGACAACGACGGATTTGCACAAGTATTTGTTTCTGGTGGTTTACCTCCATATATCTACAATTGGACTCCTAACGTAACAGATCAAGCATTCTCAAACAGTTTGTATGCTGGAGTTTATAATGTTAATGTCGAAGACCAAGATGGTTGTGTTGTTTACACTCAATTCCCAATTAGTACTCCTGAACAGGTATTAGCTTATCCTGGAGAGAGCATTACCATTTGTATTGGTCAACAAGCAATTGTTACGGCTTCTGCCAGCGGCGGTGTACCTGGCTATGGATATACATGGTCTGGGTTAGGCTCTGGATCATCTTTCCTAGTATCTCCAATAGTTACTACAGATTATACTGTTATTGCAACAGACTCTAGAGGTTGTCAATCAGCTCCAGCAAATCAAATGATTGAAGTTAATCTGCCTTTATCATTAGTTGTAATAACTCCAAGTGCTATATGTGAAGGTCAAGTTTCAACTCTTGTTGCAAATGTTACTGGTGGCGATGGAAACTATGTTTACGACTGGGGCAATGGACAAGTTACTACAAGTAATACTCTAAATATCAGTCCTATTGTTTCAACTGATTATACTGTAATTGTTAGTGATGGATGTACTACTCCTAGAGATACAGTAACAATAACTGCAGCTGTATCAGCGATGCCAGAAGTGCATATAATCAGAACTCCATACACTGGATGTTCTCCTCTACTAGTAGATTTCGATAATAATACTGATAATATGACTTATTCATACTATTGGGAATTTGATGATATGGAATCTGGAACTAACAATTATTCAGACCTAAAACGCCCAACTCACACATTTGAAGCAACTGGTGTTTATGATGTTCTTGCTGTTGTTTCTACATCAATGGGTTGTAAAGACTCGGCTGATATTCAGGTTGTTGTTCATGAAGGACCACTTGCAGAATTTAATGCATTCCCTTGGTCAACTGGTTTATTTGAACCAGAAATTGATTTCGTTGATGCTTCTGTTGGTGCAATTGCTTGGGAATGGAGCTTTGGTGATGGTGGAACTTCGGGTGGACAGAATCCTACTCATACATACTTAGAGCAAGGAGAATTCCCTGTTACACTTACAGTTTATAGTCAGCAAGGTTGTCTTGATACTATTACCAAAAACATCGAAATAATTGATGACCATAGAATTTACTTCCCTACTGCTATTAATTTAAGAAGCCCTGGTAACGATGAGTTCTATCCTATTGGTGTAGGTGTTGATGAAGAAAATTATCGAATGACAATCTACAACAGATGGGGAGAAATGATATTTACTACTAACGACTGGTATACTCACTGGAAAGGTAGATACGAAATGGATAAAGGCGACTATGTTCCACAAGGAGTGTACACTTATGTTGTTGTCCTAAGAGACAAATACGGTAAAGATTATACTTATGCTGGTTCAGTTACGGTATTCAAGTAAAAACTAATAATAGAAACTATAGAAAAGCTGCTTTAAACGAGTGGCTTTTCTATTTTATAGAAGTGATAGGAATAAAATCATCAAAATTATCTCCGCGCATCGCATTTAGTAAAACCAATTTTTCAAACTTAAATAATTCGCTATATAAAACAGGCTTTGCCTCTATCCTATTCTCTAAAATCAAACGTTGACGAGCTGTTCCATTTAACAAGGGTTCATCAGGTGTAATCCACTTATTACCATCAAACAAAATAACATTACTAAAACTAGTATCAGTAACTTTCCCATTTTTAATAATAAGAATATCATCGCAATCTTCTTTTAAAAGTAATAATTTCTCAAGACTTGCTCTGTCTGTTTTTTTGAATGAATAGTCCAAGGAGTCACAATGGATTAGCTTCAGACTCGAGATAGGTTTTTTACTATATAATGAGAATTCTGATTTTGAGCCAGAATAATCATATTCAAATCGAACTTTTACATTGCCAGATTTATATTGATAAGGAATTTTGATTTCGGACAATATGTAAGGCGCATCAATACCATAAAAATGATTATAAGTAGCATCCATCCTTTTCTGATGAAACTCTGGAAATTGAAGTTCCCCATTTACAAGTTTTATTGTTTCAAAAAATTGGAACATAAATTTTCTTAATCATTTCGTCGTATTCCTCCTCTACTTTGCTCAACGCAGTTATTCCACCACCGCTTTTATAATACAATTGGCTGTTTTCATTTTCGATAAATCGAATTGCAACAGCTACATCGGTATTAATACCATCGAAATACCCAAATACTCCGGTATAGAAACCTCTTTTATAATTCTCTGTTTCATTAATAATTTGTATCGTTTTTTCTTTAGGTGCGCCAGTAACCGAACCTGCAGGCAGTAATGAACTTATGATCTCACCAAGTCTGTTTTTATAATCTAGTTCTAATTCTCCTGTAATTTTTGAACT
>CAZOHR010000049.1:6166-11241 GCA_964579045.1 uncultured Bacteroidales bacterium
CCTAATGAATCTGATCTAAAATTCGATAAGTGCTTAGTTGATATTTTATCGACATATCTAAAATTCTCGACTCTCACATTTGTTGCAACAATATTTAAATCGTTTCTTAGTAAATCAACAATTGTATTATGCTCAAACAATTCTTTTTCGTTATCGACTAATTGCTTTTCCGCATTTGGTAATCTTGCATCGATTGTTCCTTTCATTGGTCGTGTTTCAATTTTTCCAGGAGAGATGCGGACAAATCTCTCTGGAGAGAAAACTACAAACTTATCTTTTACTAACAACTTGTATTTAGCATGAGAAAAGCAAAATATTTCCTCTAGACTATAATCTGTTTCGATGGGTGTTTGAAAAGTTAAATTAATCAAATAAGTATCACCTTGTTGTAATGCCTTTTTACAACGATAAAAACCTTCGGAATATTTTGAAAAGTCTACAGCCGAAAATTTGAAGCTTTTAATTATAGGTTTTTTATCATTGTATTTATAATTTGTTATTCCTTCGAAATCAAAATACACGCCATTTGCAGCAGCTTCAGCAGGTGAAAAAATCAAATACTCAGAACAATCGAAATCAATAATAAATAAAAATTCTTCACCATTTTTAGCACGGTGTGATATCTTTTTACTTATTTCGCTACAAATATCCATACGAGATGATAAAAATATTTTTACTAGATAATCACGATAGCTTTACTTACAACCTAGCTGCTTTGTTCAGTAAGAATAAAGATGTAAAACTAACAATATCTTATCCCGAAAATACAAATATCAGTAAAATTTCGAATTTTGATAAAATTATTTTTTCGCCAGGTCCAGGTTTGCCTATCGAATCGCCAATAATGATGGAAATAATTGACATGTATAAATCTTCTAAACAATTTCTGGGAGTTTGTCTAGGTCATCAGGCAATCGGAACATATTTTGGTGCAAAACTTAAAAATTATGATCTTGTAAATCATGGAATGATAAAAAAACTAAATATCATATCCAAAAAAAGCAAATTATTCAGCAATATCCCAAATGACACAAATATTGGCGTATATCATTCTTGGTATATTGACACAAAAGACTTTCCCGAGGAACTCGAGATAACTGGAGTAAACGAAGAAGGTATTATTATGGCTGTAGAGCATAAAATTTTTAATATCCAGTCGGTACAATTTCACCCCGAATCATTTATTACTCAATATGGGGAAACAATTATTAGAAACTGGCTCGCAGACTATATTACACATTAGATTATAATAACCTCAGGTTCTAGATTAACATCAAAGTTTTCCTTAACCTTTTTCTGAATAATTTCTGCTAAAGCCAATACATCTTTACCTTGGGTATATCCCGATTTATTAATTAGAACCAGTGCCTGATTTTCATGTACCGCAGCACCATTATATTCATAGCCTTTTAAGCCACATTTATCAATTAGCCAGCCTGCAGCAAGTTTATAAAAACCATCATCCAGATTATAATACCGTAAATCTGGGTATTTACTCAGAAGAATCTCAAACTTATATTTGTCAACAACCGGATTCTTAAAAAAGCTTCCTGCATTTCCAACAATTTCAGTATCAGGTAATTTTTTTCTCCTAATATTTACAACAGCATCCCTTAGTTCCTGAGGGTTTATATCAGTTTTATTGTCGAAATAGCTTTTTATGTCTGCATAATCAGTCTTGATTTTTGGAATTTTATTCAGTTTGTAAGTCACTGAAAGAATAAGAGCTTTATTTTTGAAATCCGATTTAAAAATACTGTCACGGTATGAAAATTTGCAGTCTATTCCTGTAAGACTCTCAATTTTTGAAGTGCACAAATTAAAAAATTTGACAGAATGAATAAAATCGCTAGCCTCTGCTCCATAAGCTCCAATATTCTGAACCGCCGACGCTCCAACAGTTCCAGGAATTAGAGACAAGTTCTCTAGCCCAAATGCTCCTTTAGTAATCGACCACTCAACAAAATCATCCCAAATAACACCAGCTGCAGCCTCTACTAAATAATTTTCGTCATCTTCAGACAGTACAGAGATATATTTTGTCTTTGGATGTAAAACCATTCCATAATAATCGTCTGTGAATAGCATATTGCTTCCCTGTCCCAAAATCAGCAGTTTAACTTGCTGAAATTTACCCTCATGACTTAAAATATAATTGATTATTTCTTCATCAGTATCATACTCTGCAAATATGGCAGCACTAACATTAATTTTAAAGGTATTATGATTTTTGAGGCAATAATCAGTAAAAGTTTTCATTATAAGAAATATTAAAGGACAAAAATAATTAAATTGTTTTAGTTTGAACCAATGATTCTTAATTATGCCAACTGACTAGATTAAATCTCAGTTACATTTGTTGTTTCTTCTTTCTATGACAAATAAAAGAATTATACTATTTTTGAGTAAAATTTAAAAGTGAATAAAAAGCGCATAATAGTATCTGTTTCTAATGACCTTAGCAACGACCAAAGGGTACACAGAATATGTACCAGCCTTTGCAATATCGGATATGATGTTATTTTATGTGGTCGCAGATTAAAAAAAAGTGTCGATATTTCATCAAGAATTTATTCTACTCGTAGATTTAGATTAATATTTAACAAAGGCATGCTTTTTTATGCTACTTTAAACTTGCGTTTATTTATATTTTTATTATTCTCCAAATCAGACATTTTCCTTTCCAACGATCTAGATACGCTATTAGCAAATACTCTCGCTGCAAAAATCAGAGGAAAGAAACTCGTTTACGATTCACACGAGTTATTTACAGAGGTTCCTGAACTGGAAGATAAAAAAACCAAGAAAAACATTTGGAAATACATTGAAAAGAAATGCATTCGAAAAGCAAATATTTCATATACTGTATGTCAGTCAATAGCATATTATTACAACAGTATCTATGGTATTAAAATGAGAGTTGTCAGAAATCTGCCATTAAGAAAACAAATTGTAGACGATTTTGAAAATCGTGAAAACATCATAATTTATCAAGGAGCACTGAATAAGGATCGTGGAATTGAATTGATGATTGAAGCAATGACAGAAATTGAAAACTACAAGTTGATAATTGCTGGTACAGGAGATTTGCAAGATGAACTAAAGCTTTTGTCAGAAAATAAAAATCTAATTGAAAAAGTTATATTTACTGGACATCTAGATTTTGAATCGCTTCATAGACTAACATCTAAAGCAAAGCTTGGCTTTTCTCTAGAGCAGGGTAGCAGTCTGAATTACAAATTTGCTTTGCCAAACAAATTATTTGACTATATTCAGGCAGGTGTTCCTGTTTTATGCTCTGATTTTCCAGAAATGAAGCGTATTATTGACGAATATGGAGTCGGTGAAACAATAAGTATAAACAATTCACAGAGCCTTGCGAAACATATTAATCAACTTATAAATGACTGTCAAAAGCTAGAAAACTACCATAACAACTGTAAAAAAGCAGCAGAAGTTTTAACTTGGGAGAACGAAGTTTTTATTTTGGAGGAACTATTTAATAAGTTATACCAATTGTAATTATAAAACAGTCCAATAAGATTTAAACAAATTTCTGAAATTGTTTTATAATTTTACAATGGTTAATGCCGATGATAAATATGTTTAGTCAAATCAAACATAGTGCCGATTGGACTATTACATATTTACAATCGGTATTATAATTCCTTGTTTAATATCTAGTGTAAATCACCACCACAACAGCCACCGTCTTTGCCGCATGCATGCAATTCGTCGTGTTTTGCACATGTAATATTTAGCCTTTGCATATCTTCATTCTTTGATATTGAGCCTTCTGGAAATCTCTTTTTCTTGGAGAAAAATATCCCTACTCCCAGCCCAACAAAAACTAGGACTAGAATTATAAGTACCGGTATAAATAGTTTTATTGCCATAGCCTATTAACTGTTTAATTTAATAAATGTTTAAACTGCATCTGTTTTTTTGCCGAACAACTTGATAATAAGCCACAATATAAGAATTGTTAACGGAAAAGCTAGCCAATATGGTAGTCCGTTTGCCACAGGAAGCGTTCCAAAAACCAATCCCACTCCCGCAACGGTTAAGGCATATGGTAACTGAGTTCGTACGTGCTGAATTTGATTACACGAAGAAGCTAGCGAACTCATAATGGTGGTATCAGAAATAGGTGAACAATGATCACCAAAAACAGAACCTGCAATAACAGTTGATACAACATGTGAAAATACTGCCAATGACTGTTCTTGGCTTAAACCATAATCTTTACAAAGCAACCATGTTGCAGGAAGAATTAATGGGTACATTATCGCCATAGTTCCCCACGAAGAACCAGTGCTAAATGATATCAGTGCCGATACTATAAACGACATTACTGGAAGTAAAAATGGGCTTATTTCTGCAGAACTTATTGCCATTGTAATAAAATTTGCAGTGTGCATATCAGAGATTAATCCAGCTAAAGACCATGCGAGAATAAGAATAACAAGCGCTGTCAACATCGATTTAAATCCAGCAATCATGCCTTCCATCGAATCCTTTAAGCTAAGGTTTTTTTGAATTAAACTAAGGATTATTGCAGAAAGAAAGCCTCCAAGAGATGCCCAAATAAGTGCTTTATAGGAATCCGAATTTTCAATAGTTTCAGAAATTTTAGATATAAAGCCTACGGATTGATTACTCCATATTTCTGAATCCCATCCTGTGTAAAGTAATCCAGCAATGGTTCCAAAAACAATAATTCCAATAGGTATTATGGCATTAAATGCTCGAGGTTTTACATTAACAGCGACTTCGAAATCTTTCAAATCTCCCTCGATTTTCTTTTCCATATCAGCAGCATTAACACCCTTTGTTCTGGCTCTAATTTCGGCAACATACATACTGCCAAAATCACGACGCATGTATATAATTAGAAACATAAATATTAAGGTAAGAATAGGATAAAATGAATATTTAAGACTTGAAAAGAAAATATTATATGCTGAAACATCGATGTTTAGTTCAGTTATTGAAGCTTGTATATAGCTCAATTCAGCACCAATCCATGTAGTAACAAATGCAATTGCTGTAACAGGAGCAGCAGTGCTATCAAC
>CAZOHR010000049.1:11251-15789 GCA_964579045.1 uncultured Bacteroidales bacterium
CAGTAATAGGACGCATTGTATTTCCGACCACTAAGGTGTTTGCATAATCGTCGAAAAAAATCATAATCCCCAAAAACCATGTTACCATCATCCCAGAACGAGGACTTTTTGCATATTTAGCAAGATAATTAATTATACCCTGCATCCCCCCGTTTTTAGTAATGATATACAGCATACCACCTATCAAAACAATAAAAATTATTATTGACACATGCAATTTATCAGTAACAGAGTTTAAAATATAATTGTCAGGTATAGCAAATAAGGCTTTGAAAAAAGACACAAAAATGTTCGCCCCAGAAAACATATAAATAATAAAAGTACCACTAAACAAACCTACAAACAAAGCTGAAAAAACCTCTTTAAAAATCAATGAAAAGAGTATGGCAATTAGAGGAGGAATTATAGACAACCAAATAGGAATTGGGGTTATTGTTTTTGCAGATAAAATCTGATCACATTCAATTGCCAATTGAGATTTTTTCTCAAAAACATAATCAAACTCAGCTATACCGTCAGTAAAATAGAGATCTATTTTATTGTCATTGATTCTTGCAGTGGTAAAACAGTTGATATTTGTTCTATTGCCAAGACTATCCAATGCTACAAGCTGAATTTTAGTCTTAATGCCCTCAACAACTGCAAATTCCGTATTTATCTCAACTGTTTTAACTCTATTTGCTTCAGCATTGACAAATCCAGCAAAACATAAAAAGCAACAAACAAGAAATGATATTTTCTTGATTCTGCACATTAGGCTTTTGTCCAAGCTGCAACCTGCTCAGGAGTAGGATTTTGCAAGCCTAGTTTGTTCTTTTTATTAAATCCACATAGAATTTGATGTAGTTTACCCGGATTTGCTTCCTTTATTTGTTTAGCTGAATTGAATCCTGCTTTTGGTAGGACTTTAGCCCATGCTTCATCAATACCCATATCAAGAAAAACCTTTTCATCAAAAGCCTCTACTTTTTTCTCAGGCCTCATTTGTGGAAAGAAAAGCACATCCTGAATAGAAACATTATTTGTCATAAACATACAAAGTCTATCTATACCAATTCCCATTCCTGAGTTTGGTGGCATTCCATATTCTAGTGCTCTGATAAAATCCTGATCAATAAACATCGCTTCATCATCTCCTTTTTCAGAGAGTTTCATTTGATCTTCGAAACGTTCACGCTGATCAATAGGATCGTTTAATTCTGAATATGCATTCGCCAATTCTTTACCATTAATCATAAGCTCGAACCTCTCGGTTAAGCCAGAAACTGAGCGATGTTTCTTAGTCAAAGGCGACATCTCTACAGGATAATCAATAATAAATGTTGGTTGAATATAGTGATGTTCGCATTTTTCACCAAAGATAGTATCAATGAGTTTGCCTTTCCCCATTGCAGCATCTGTTTCAAGACCTAGACTATTACATATTCCACGCAGTTGATCTTCATTCATCCCAGAGATATCATAACCAGTATGCTCTTTGATTGCCTCAAACATAGTAACACGTTTGAATGGACGTTTGTAGTCAATTTCATTCTCACCAAACTGAACTTTAGTGGTTCCATGAAGTGCCAGAGCGACCCGTTCAATCATTTCTTCGGTAAAGTTCATCATCCATTTATAATCTTTATACGCTACATAAATCTCAAGAACAGTAAACTCAGGATTATGAGTGCGATCCATTCCTTCGTTACGGAAGTCTTTAGCAAATTCGTAAACTCCTTCGAAACCGCCAACAATTAGGCGTTTAAGATATAGTTCATTTGCAATTCGTAAATAAAGCGGAATATTTAGTGCATTATGATGAGTAATAAATGGACGAGCAGCAGCGCCACCAGGAATAGATTGCAAAATTGGAGTTTCAACTTCAAGGTAACCCTGTTCGTTGAAAAACTGACGCATTGTATTGATAATTTTAGTTCTCTTAATAAAAGTCTCTTTTACCTGTGGATTTACAATGAGATCGACATAACGTTGACGATATCGCATTTCTGGATCAGTAACAGCATCAAACACTTGTCCGTCTTTCTCTTTAACGATTGGCAGTGGGTGCAAAGACTTGCTTAAAATTACAAATTCAGCAACATGTACCGAAATCTCTCCCATCTGAGTACGAAAAGCATATCCTTTAACTCCAATAATGTCACCAATATCAAGTAATCTTTTAAAAACCACATTGTACATTGTTTTATCTTCGTCAGGACAGATATCGTCGCGTTTAAAGTAAAGCTGAATACGACCTTCGCTATCTTGTAGTTCAGCAAACGAAGCATTTCCCATAACTCTACGTGACATTATCCTTCCTGCTAGGCATACCGACTTAAGGTTTTCAGGCATATTTTCATCACTAAATTTCTCCAGAATTTCTTTTGTAAAGATACTTACCGGATATTCTGCTGCTGGATAAGGGTCAATTCCAAGGTTTTTCAATTCTGTTAAAGCTTCTCTTCTTATAATTTCCTGTTCACTTAAACCAATGTAATTCATAATAATATTTTTTTTTGCAAAGATAGAAAAAAGCTTTGAACTTGGAATAAGTGCTTAATCTGAAAACACTATTGAAGAAAAGCTTAAAAAAAACGTCTCCTACGAAAGTATTACTTTGAAAAATTGAAAAATATATTGTATTATTGTAATCTCAGTAAAAAGGTGATAATAAGATGGAAAAACGTTGGCTAGTAAGACAAGACGGGGATTTGCAGAAGGTTGAAAAACTGTCATCAGTACTCAACGTTGATAATAAAATAGCAAATTTACTTGTTCAGCGAGGTATCGAAACATACGAGGAAGCTAGAATATTCTTCAGACCAGAACTAAAGGATTTGCATGATCCTTTTTTAATGAAAGACATGGACAAAGCGGTCGAAAGGCTTATTCGTGCAGTTGAGAACAAAGAACATATCTTGATTTATGGAGATTACGATGTTGATGGCACAACTGCTATTGCTGTGATCTACAATTACATGAAGAAATTTCATAAAGATTTGAGTTTTTATGTACCAGATAGATATAATGAAGGCTATGGAATCTCTTTTCAGGGAATTGATTATGCGGTTGAACATAATTGTAGCTTAGTAATTGCTGTAGATTGTGGAATTAAGGCAGTTGAAAAAACCAAATATTCTAATGAGAAAGGTATAGATATTATTATATGCGATCATCACAATCCAGGTAGTGAATTACCTGAAGCATATGCTGTACTTGATCCAAAGCGCACAGATTGTACCTACCCTTACAAAGAGTTATCGGGATGTGGAGTTGCATTTAAACTTATGCAAGCATATTGCTATACAGTTAGGGATGACTTTGCAAATCTTACAAAATTTCTCGACCTTGTAGTTGTGAGTATTGGTTCAGATATCGTTCCAGTTACTGGTGAAAATAGAATATTAGCATATTTTGGATTACAGCAATTAAATACCGATCCATTACCAGGACTTAAAAGTATAATCACAATTACCAGCCTTACCGATAAAGAGATTCAAATCAATGATATCGTATTTAAAATTGGGCCGCGTATAAACGCTGCAGGTAGAATGGAATCGGGAAAACGTGCAGTTGAATTATTGGTTTCTGAGAATGATATCAGTGCTGACACTATTGGTTTTGAAATTAACACAATCAACTCGAGCCGTAAGGAGCTAGATCATGACATAACAGAACAGGCACTAGCTATGATTAAGGGATCTGAAATATCATTAAATGCATATACTACTGTTTTGTTTTCCGAAGCATGGCATAAGGGAGTTATTGGAATTGTGGCATCGCGATTAACCGAGACATATTATAGGCCAACTGTTGTTTTTACTCGTTCGGGCGATATGGCTACAGGCTCTGCAAGATCTGTTCCTGGCTATAATCTTTACGAAGCAATTGAATCTTGCAGCGATTTACTAGAAAATTTCGGTGGTCATATGTATGCTGCTGGACTTACACTAAAACTAGAGAAGTTAAATACTTTTATTGAAAGGTTCGAAGATTATGTTAAATCAACAATTACTAGTGCACAGAGAATTCCTGCGATAAATGCGGATATGGAAATTGAGATTAAGGATATTACACCAAAGTTTTATCGAATTTTAAAACAATTTGCACCTTTTGGTCCAGAAAATATGACACCAACTTTTGTCTCTCGCGAAGTATATGATAATGGGAGTGTAAAAAAAGTTGGAAAAGAAGGCGATCACCTTAAATTAAAAGTTGTTCAACATTTAGGTGACAACAGATGTATCGAAGGTATTGGCTTTAATTTTGGTAGTTATTACAATCATATTAAAGAATATAATGCCTTTAATTTGTGTTATCAAATTTTCGAAAACAACTTCATGAATCAGACATTCTTACAAATACTTGTGAAAGATATACAGATGCCAAATAAACCAGACTAAATCTGCAAACTGCTGTCCAAACCGATTCAAAAGACCAATATTATCTATAAAAAATCATTTCCAAAAATTTATTATTAACACCTAGATATTGATAACTATTTATCAATTAATACAACATTTGTGAGTCAAATTCGTTTATAACAATAAATTAGT
>CAZOHR010000050.1:0-15741 GCA_964579045.1 uncultured Bacteroidales bacterium
TTGCTGCCTTCAAATTGTAATCTTCTAGTAAGAATGTAAAATACTGTGCATCTGAGGTACTAGGAGCAAGTATGCCTAAATAGTTATTCGATTTTGGTTCGTAGTGATTATGTAAATGAAATTTGAAAGTCCAGCCCATTTTTAAATCATCTTCAACCGCTTCTAAAATAATATTTGGTTTAGGAGGCCATGGCTGATCGCTTGCTGCAAAATATACTCTCACAACATTTAATGAATCGTGAAGTAAAATAAATCCATGAAATTCAGTCGGATGACTTAATAAAGGATACCGACTCATTTGATAATCTAACAATTGAGCCTCCAAATAGTTTATTGGTCTTATTTTTCCCAATACTTTAGAATGAACAAGCTGTGTATTTATTGAATCTCCGTTTTGAGTATTAACTGATTTAAAATTAAAGTCTTGTAATGCTAGCTTTTTTACAATAAAAATAAGACTATCATTGCCTAGAATGCTATTCAAGGAGTCATTATATAAGTTCAAGCTTGATGGCTGATTAAAAGTCGTGTCCCATAACAAAGGATAATTATTGAATTCCCAATATTGGAATATCTCTGGTCCATTTTCCTTAAGAATATTAGGCTGCAATGTGATGAGCGAAATATATTGCTTCTTGGTACCACAACTGGTTAAAGTAATAAAGACTAAAAAGAACAATAAGACCGAATATAATTTTTTCATCTTTTTTGACTATTTAAGCCTCTTTCTTTCGATTCTTAAACTTAAGAATATAAGGCTTAACTCCTACTTCATACAAAAGCATAAAAAAGCCTGTTGTGAGAATGATATCCGCGAGATTCACGATGCCTGTATGAAAAATATAAAAGTCGAAGAAAAAGAAATCTGTTACAGATCCATACAACAATCTATCAATAATATTACCGATGCCACCTGCAATAATAAAAGTGATTCCGATATCCATCATTTTAGAAAGATTTTTTTGTTTGAACAACCAAAATAGTGCATATCCAATTACTATCAATGGCATCCATATCATCAGAATTTTGTAGTAAATACGAGGAATGTTATTTCCTAAACCTAGAAAAGCTCCAGTATTCTCAACTTTGATTATGGTAAGCACCTTACCAACAACCTCTATATTGTCGTAGTATTCAACGGTATCGCGAATAATGATTTTGGAGATTTGATCTACTGCGATAGCACCTATAAGAATAAGTATTATTAACAGGAACCTTTTAAAATTAAAATTTTTCATAGCTCATTACTAAAAATTTGATGACAGCAAATTTAATCCAAAGTTTGAAAAATACAAGATGAATTTTAGATGACAAGTGCACTAAAATAATTATCAGTAAAAAGTATTCAAAGAATATGTCAGAAAAAATTGCTCTGTTTAAGCTCCTAGCAGTGAGGATTGAGAAGGTGTAGGCATATCTCTATGAACTTTAAGACGCACATTTCCATTTACTAAGTGCATCGCTTACAGCGCTCATAAGGTGTCTGCGACTAGGATGAAAGATGGTTGCTCCATTATCTAAAATCTGACGGGTTCTTGCCAGTAAACTTTTTAAAAGAAGAGCTGAATGAAGAGCGCGAAGCGAATCCGCAAGAATTCGCAATTCCTTCAATACTATAGTTGTTGAACTTTTCATCCTGAAGCATATTTACAGCCTCATCGATACGATATTTATTTACAAGATTATAGAAATTAGACTCAAAACATTCGTTTATTACTTGAGACACATAAGAACGATTTGTATCAAGCTCTTTAGCAATAAAATCAAGAGTTAATGACGGATTCAGGTAAATTTTATCTTTTTCAAATAACACAATCATTTTTTCATGCAACTCCTTTTTCCTTAATTCATCAAGTCCAGAAGAGGACATTTTCTCTTTATCAGAATTATCAGTAATTTCTACAATATTTCTATCATCAGAACCAGCTAGCACATTTTTAGACACTTCAAAAACATTTCGCTGTTTTACACCATTTGTTCCAATTAGAAAGATAAAGAATAATGTAATAATTGTATGCGAGAAATCGTAAACAGTGTTCGATATCCATGATACAAGAAACAATTCATTATTACTTAGGATGAAAATAAGGAAGTAGAATATCATGCCGAGGATAAAAATTCTGAGCCATCTTAGTGAAATACCTTCAGAAAAACTGAAATAGTGTTCAATCCCCTTATCGTGTTCAACATAGACCCGTATTGAAAGAAAAGTATAAAACAAAAAACTTGCTAGTACAATATAAAACAAGGCAATGTCCTGTATTTTAATAAATAATGAAATAGATTTTTCGTACAGCGCAAGATTATCAGTAAAATATCCAACAGAAACAAAAACATTTACTATTATACTTAAGATAGTGAATAAAACAGGAATTGCAAAATGCAATAATTTAAGTCCTTTTAATTTATAGTTTTCGGTAACAAGAGATTTTACATAAAAATAACACAGCGGAGCAATAAAAAGCATCACCGGGAAATATGTCCAAAGAATATTTATAAAAATATCGCGAAGACCGAACGACATTAGCATTGAGTTTACACTCATTAAAAAATAAGAAACAAGCAGATAAAATAGGATTCTTCCAGGTTTTGTTTTAAGTACTGGATTTGCAGCCATAACGAGCATTACAAATATCAAAATCAACAGTATAAACGGGTTTACCGCCTGTCGGATAGAAATATTAGTAATATCGAAGAAACTCGGTTCCATATTTTTTTGACAAAAATAAGAAAATCCGATGCAAAAAGACAATAGGATTTAATAAATAATAATTTTTCTAAATGTTTTGAAATTCTTTACTGTAGCAATCACATAGTAAATTCCAGGTGAAATCCCTGATGTTTTAAAACAAAACGATTTGGCAAAATTTAGTTTTTCGATAAATATTAGTTTACTATTGCTATCAAGTAACAATATATGTCCCGAAAACATTTCATCAAAAACTAAAGTACATGAGTTGCCAGACAATATTGGATTTGGAAATACTCCAAATTCGACTTGATTTTGAACAATATCCGATTCGACTATGTTTTGATTTGAATAAGCTTGTATTTCGTAAATAGAAATTTGTCCAGCAGAATCTGAATCATTAGAGTTTATTTTTAAATATCGTGCCTCAAAATCGACAATTGTATCTAAATTGAGTCTTGCATCTGTTTGAAAAGAGTTTATTAAATGCCATTCTATACTGTCGGTTGAGTATAGTAAATCAAAATCAGTAGAAAATTCATTTGCCCAAGATAATTTAAGTCGTGATAATGTATAATTGTCAAGTAAATCAACAACTATAAACTGATTGTTAGCTTGAAGAGACTTCCAAGCAGAATTACGAAAGCCATCCACAGCCCAGTTTGCAGAAGAATTAATTTCGTCGAAGCAAGAAGATGCAAATATCGGTTTTTGAAAGGCGAGATTTATTTCAGGGGTTGGAACAGCCGAATCGTAAACATGTATAGTTGCAAACAACTGATTATTGGTTTCATTACATTCTGAAATTTGGTTTTGCGGATCTAGAGAAATTATTGCTTGATAATTGCCCTGAGATTGAGGAACCCACCAATTTCTTCCGGCAATAGCTTTATCGCATTGAATCTGAACCATGCCAGCTTTAGATAATTCAAATTCCGTATCAAATCCACTAATAAGTTCCGACTCCACAAACAGTTCAGCTTCAACAAGCTGAAGCGACAAATCTTCAACACCAGCATTTTTAATATTTGTATAAAAAAATACAGTATCTCCAATTCTCGGGAAAGGAGGATAATAAAGCAGCGATGCGGGGCAAATATCCGGTTTTAACTCTCCAGTTGATAAATTTATAGTTGTACTCAAAGGTAAATTATCAGAAGCTCCGCCTGCCATAATAACATAATCACCTTCCAAGACCTTATATTCGTTGTTAATAGTATCATAAACAAACAAATCCTCCGGAGTAATTACAAAATCTAATGTTATTTGAGAACCTGAAGTTATTTCAACTCGTTTAAAACATTTAAGCTGTTTAACTGGCATCGGCATTTCAGAATCTTGGAAACTCAGATAAATCTGCACGACCTCCTCTCCTGTCATATCACCCGTATTCGATAGTGTTACGCTTAGGTTAATATCTTCACCAATATTTAATTCTGAATTTTGAATAAAAATATCATCGTAACTAAAAGTTGTATAACTCAAACCATGACCAAATGCAAACTGTGGGATATAACCATTCTTGTCGAACCAACGATAACCTGCGCCCCAATCATCATTATAGTTATTATTGCGAGGAGGCAACTGACTATCGTCAACAGGCATTGTAACCGGCAACTTTCCACCTGGGTTATAATCTCCAAAAATAACATCAGCAATTGCATTACCTTGTTCCTGACCAGGATAAAAGCCATAAATCAAAGCTTTAATATTATTTACACTTTCAGCAATTGAAACGATTCCACCGCTTAATAAAACAACAATTACATTAGGATTAACAGCTGCTATTTGATTTATCAATTCCTGCTGTTTGCCAGGAAGAACTGTTGAGCCGGTAATACGATCATACTCTTCTCCCTCCTGTTGCCAATCGAGTCCACCAACAAAAATAACGTAATCGGCATTTGAAGCAGCATTTATAGCATCTGTAAATCCGCTTTCGTCATCAGAATTGATATCGCAACCATGCGCATATAAAACATTATCAACTCCAATTTTATTTACAACAGATTCAAGAACAGTTGTAAAATAAGTTGCAAAAACATAACTACTTCCGAAACCATCAAGCTGCGGCATCATTACACTTGGACCAATAAGAGCAACTTTACTACCATCCGAAGCATTTAAAGGCAATATTGAATTCTCATTTTTAAGAAGGACTAAACTTTTCACACCTGCTTCGTAACATAGTTCAATACTTTGATCATCGCTAACCAAATTGCAAGAATATTGTGGCTGCCAACCTATAATACCTGCCGCGAGTTTAGTTTTTATTACTCTTTTTACCGAATTTTCAAAAATACTGTATGGAATATCTCCGAAGACGATTGGCTGCCATATATCTGTTGCATAATGCCTGGTGCCCATACAGATATCCAATCCACTTTCAATTGCTAGTTCGGCATCATGCACTGCGCCCCAATCGGAGACCATATAATACGGAAATCCCCATTTTTCGCGCAATACTTCAGTATTGTATGAATAGTTTTCAGAACTAAACCAAAAAGCGTTATCAACATTTAAATCATTTAATCTAACATAGGCAGACATAACGCATTGGGCATTTGCATCCTGAATACATTTCCTGTAAGCCATACCCCAATGCTCCATTAACATTCTACGACCAATTGTAATACTATCTGTCATTCGTGTATTTTGTGCATTTTCGCCGATATATGATTTAATTGTAGTTATTAATGGATATGATTGCATCCCTAAAACCGTTGCAACAGCAATTTCTGATGCTAAAAATGGATCTTCGCCAAAACTTTCGCCACTTCTTCCATTGCGAGGCTCGTTACAAAGATACAATGCAGGTGAAAGAGCCTGATTAATACCTTTTGCCACAAACTCTTTACCCATTTCCTTTGCCATTCGAAAGGTTAAATCGGTATCCCAAGTTGCCGCTACAGCTAAACTAATTGGAAAACTTGTAGCCTTGCCTGATTCAGGAACATCTTCAAAATTACCAGTAAATCCGCCACCTGTTGATTCGGGATACCGATAACCATGCGGGCCATCAGTCATATAAAATCCTCTGATTTTGTGCCAAGGATTATCTCCAGTGTTCAAAACATCATAAGGGTATATCTGGTGTAACATTTCGGAAAACTCTAAAATTGAAACGATGCTATCAACTTTACTATCAAGAGTAATAATCTGAGCCGAAGAGCCCAAACTAATAAATAGTAATATTATATAGAATGATCTTCTCATAATTATCTAACAACAATTTTAGACACTCTAAAATCACCAGTTAATTCACTAAATATTTTTACAAAATAAATCCCAGATTGTAGCTCTTCAGTTTTAATTTCAGTAATTTCATCAATTATTCGAATTTGATAAACAATCTGTCCATTTAGATTTCTTATTTCTAATAATCCTCTTTCGGAAGTCTGCACAAAAAAGTTTTGTCCATTAATAATTGGATTTGGGAAAACTGAAAAATCTTTATAATCGTTACATACAATACTACTTGTTATTGGTTCGAACTCGACAACAATTTCCACTTCTTCATCTAATTCACTTATCATGTAATAATTTGAAAAATTACCATCAATATCATCAAAATTTCTGTACCATTGTTTAACTCGATAACCATCATCTGGTGTTGCAGTGAAGAATATTTGGGTATTTGCAGGCAAAACAGCTGGAGAAGCAATTGGCACTCCACTTACTTCGGCAGTTAAGCTCCCATGATAGTATATATCAGACACACCAAAGATTAAATTAAAAGTAACTGTTTGATTCGGATACTCTATTGCAAACTCCGAAGTATTATTAAATTCATCAATGCATATTGCTGTATAATAATCATTTTCATTCTCAAAGTTAAAGTCGAAAGACCAGTTGCCGGAAGCATCGCAGTATGTATATCCTAGATAGTCCACACCTTCGGCAATAAAATTTGTATTTAAAATTGCTCGATATATTTCGATTTTTGTTGTCGCTGGATTTTGGACATCGGCAATACCTGAAATAGTTGCGACCGAACCATCAAATGTCAAGTTTTCAATTTCTGGTGAATTCAGCATAGCATTAGGACCATCATCAATGTCGCCTTCATCATTCTGATTTACTTCATCATCAGGAAATATCTCTATTCCCATATATGCATTATTAAGAAATGTATTGCAGGATATTAAATTATACTTTGCTTGCAAGGACTCTAATTTTACCCCATTTCGTCCGTTAAAGGCTATTAGATTTGCATGTTCCGGACTACCACCTATTGTCGTATTTGCAGCATTTTGAGTCACTAAAATTCCCTGTACACCATTAGGAATTGAGTTGATTCCTGAAATATCAGTACCAATTTTATTTCTAATTATAACATTGTAATCGGAATAAATTCCGAAAACTGTAATTCCGTTAGCCAAATTACCTGAAATAAGATTACTATCGACAATATTAGCATAAGAAGCTCCATCGATGTGCACACCTGTTTCGTTTGGGATTGCATAATTACCGGTAATGTCTGTACCAATTTTATTTCCAATAAGCTGCATATAGCTTGTGCCATTATTATAAAAATAAGCACCAAATGCAGTATTGCCCGAAATAAGATTTCCTTGTCCGGGTAAATATCCTCCAATAATATTGTGATTAGATCTGTCGTCACATAATAATCCGTAGGTGTTAGGAATAGCATAAGAGCCAGTTATATCAGTACCTATAAGATTTCCCTGAACGACATTACCTATGCAGCCAACACCAAAAATGTCAATTCCGTATGCTACATTACCCGAAGCTAAATTCATGGAATCGACTGTCATGCCACCAATTTTATTGTACGCAGCAGCACCCTCAACAGTAATTCCATCATAATTATGTAACTCAGATTCACCAATACGATTAACTCCAACAAAGTTATTTATTATCAAATTATGATGCGAATCGCTCATTCTAATACCAGCATATTCGTTACCGGAAACGAGATTTCGGTTTACAGCACCAACATCACCAATCTGATTATAAGAAGCACCACTTATAATCTCAATAGCGTTTACATTACCCAATCGAACTGACGCGTCGTAGTTACAACCAAGGTAACAGCCGACAACTTTATTTTGGGTTGCCGACTCTCCATAAATTTGTATGCCATAAAGAAATTCGTTGATTATTAGCCCCTTGATAGTGTTATTTGAGGAATTCAATAATGAGATACAACATTCTACCGTTCTATTGCTTCCATTTAAGCAAATTTCAGGTCCAAAAGGATTGGTATCACCGGCGAAAGCTGTCTGCGTAGTGCCATCAACTGTTATATAGCCGGTTGAGAATGCAGGTAATCCCTCGTCGGTAAAAACTATAGTCCACACTCCTATTTCTGAATCATAACCAGAGTCGGTATCAGGAATTTGAAAATGCACAAAATGAGGAGCTCCAGCTGGATTGTCTATGCATAATTGAATTGCTTCGCGTAGAGAACCGGTTCCACCATCATTTGTATTTACAACAGTATATGTATTTGCAAATAAATATACACTTATCCAAGTTAATGAAATCGTAATTAAAATCTTTTTCATATAGCGATGTTTTTAAGCTACTTAACGATAATAATGTTTTTTGCAACAGAAATTCCACCAGATGTTTTTATAGCAAGAATGTACTTACCTTCCTTATAAAGTGTTTTGTCTGTAATGTCAACCCAAGTTTCACCAAAACAATTATTCTGAGAAAAAACCAGCCTGCCTGTAATATCATAAATACTAATATCAAAATAATCTTCAATTTGTCCATTGGCATTTATTGTGAAGAAATCGCTTGCCGGCATCGGACCAACTTCTATTTGATCAAACGTAAAATCTGGCTCAACATTTAATATAATATCGTCGAAATTAAGAGAAAATTCCGATGTATTTCCCTCCTCACTTATTGCCAGTGCAGTAACCACATCTGATTCGTTTAATGCATCGGTAGAAAGAGACCAATTTCCATATTGATCGGGATATGCTACTCCAACAAAAGAATTTGCTTGACCATTTTCAGTTGCCAATCCTTCAGTAATATATATTTCAACCGTACAATTTTGAGGATATTGAGAATCAAGAATTCCAGAGACATTGGCAATTTCAGACTCAGGGTTATAAATAATTGAATTAATCACAGGGAAATTCATCATTGCAGCAGCGCCACCATCCCAATCGCCATTATCGTTCTGGTTAACTGCACCAAATGGAAAAATATCAATTCCGAGTCCATCGTTTTGATAGATTAGATTTCCGGATATTCGATTTTTCAATGTCAGTTCATGTTTAACCAAAATGCCGCCATCGGTATTAAATGCAATAATATTTGGACTTTCTGATTCCCCAATTGTATTGTAAGACGCACCCTGATCGATATAAATACCACCATTACCATTACCAAGTGCATTAAGATTAATATCTGTTCCAATTTTGTTATTGACAATACGATTGCTGTCGGCATTTTCGTACAAAATCATACCCGACATAGTATTCCCTGAAATTAAATTTCCTTCTATAATATTATGTTTTGTAAATGTTGTAATAGTAATACCATAAAGATTTGGCACTGCGATAGTTCCAGTTTTATCTGTTCCAAAGTAATTTCCTTTTACCAGATTGTATTCTGTCAGTCCGTTTGTTATCATCATACCACTTAGTCTGTTACCAGAAAATACGTTTGCCTGCCATGGCTCATCTCCGCCAATAATATTATGTGCAGTACCTGTTGATACAACAATCCCAATATCGTTTGGAACGGCAATAGTGCCTGTTGAATCAACGCCCACCATATTTCCCCAAAAACGGTTATACTCAGTACCACGGGTTACATAAAACAATCCGTAACTTAAGTTACCTGAAATCACACAATTAACCACATCATTATGATTTGACGCACAATCGAAACATATTCCGGTAGCATTTGGAACAGCATTTTGCGAAGTCGCATCAGTTCCTATAAAGTTATTATACAAATGATTAAAGCTACAGTTGCCATAATAAACAACTCCATAAACTTTGTGCCCACTCACAACATTTCTTTCACCAAATTCATCTCCTCCCAGAATATTATTCTTAGCAGTAGCATTAAATTCTATTCCGTTACCCTGAACAAGGGAATCGAGATGCTCATAATAAGGCTGAGTATACTCAACAGCGACCTTATTCATACCCGTAATGTCAACTCCGATATAATTACCTGTTACTTTATTACTGTCGGAAGCTTCAATATAAATTCCAATTTCTAAATTACCTGAGATAATATTTCGATGTTCGGCGGTATTCCCACCAACAAAATTACTGTTTGCAAGACTTTTTATTACAATTCCTTTATGATTATCGAGTAATTGTGTACCGCTAACATCTGTACCAATTAAATTACCAACGATTCTATTCAGTCTTGTGTATTTACCTGTTAAAAGGATCCCAATATCAGTATTACCAGAGATAAGATTGCCTGGCCCAATGGTATTTTCAAATGCCTTAATTATTGACACTCCATACAAATTAGACAGTTTAGAAACTCCATTCGCATCTGTACCGATGTAATTTCCCATAATCTGATTTTGAGAAGATGTTCGTCCACTAATAACAATACCACTTTGACCATTCCCCGATATAATATTTCTATCTGCGATGCTAGTACCTCCTATGATATTATTCAAAGAAGAATCTATCATTATTCCATTTTCGTTAGCGATTTGAATTAATCCGCTTATATCAGTACCTATTTTATTACCTTTTATTTGATTTTGATTAGATTTTGAAATTAAAACACCAGCAGAAGAATTCCCAGAAATAACATTATCTCTCACAATATTAGAATTTGAACCTGAGTTTAACACGATACCATTTGTATTTGGTAAAGGATTAACACCTAATGTATTGGTACCAAAAAAGCAATTATAAACCTGATTTTCTGAAGCATTATTACAAACAAATCCATTTGTATTCCCCGAGACAAGGCAATCGTAAACATTATTATCAGATGCCTGATTATTAATTACAATTGCATTTTGATTTCCGGTTGCATAAGTGCCGCTAACATCTGTCCCCAAAAAACACTGCGATATATTATTATTTTGAACTCCAGGTTCGGAAATTAGAATTCCATTAGCAAAACCATAAACAAAAAAACCTTTAATAATATTATTTGAGGAAAAAATCCCAAATGCCCATAACACGTTTGAAGGCATACTTGTCGTTATTGCAATTTTTGGAGTGCCAGCATATCCTGTTTGTGACGTTGCATCTATAGTTAAATTACCCATAACAAGATATGGTAATGCCGAATTCAAGCTTATTACCCAATGCTCTGATGTAGAAATATAATTAGCATCAGATGTAGGTATCGCAAACAATACAATGTTTGAACCTGGCGATGCCTGAGCATCTGTTATTGCCTGCCGCAAACTTCCTGGGCCAGCATCTAGGGTATTTGTAACCGTATATTCTGCTGCAATAATGCAATTCACAAAAAAAATGCTAATTACTAAAATTAATGTTTTCATAACAATGATTTTAACAAACAACAAATTTATTCAAATTTTCAATTTATGTAAATTTTTCTGCAGAAATTCTTAGTCCAATTATCAATTTTTATAAAATATATTCCTGGTCTAATATTTTCGCAACTAAACTCTAGGCTATATCCCGAAAGAGTTTTTCCACAGATTATTCTTCCATCAGCAGAAATAATATTGAGCTGCGCATTTTCAACATAATTATTGCTTTCTATTCTAATGTTTCCATTTGTATAAATGACATTATAATCAATTTCATTACAATCATAAAAAGCATTTCTAACACCCAAATTCTCGCTAGTACCATCATAGTCTATTTGCCTCAAAAGGTAATAATTGTGCCCTCTTAGAGGATTTTTGTCAATAAACTCATAGCTATTCTGAATATTACTATTGCCCGATGCTGCAACTTCTCCAATTATATCGTAGCCATTTGACGATTTTTGTAAAATTATAAAACGGTCGGAATTAGTCTCGGAAAAAGTTGTCCATTCAAGTTTAATTGCGCAATCGTACATTTTTGCACTAAACGAGCCAAGACTAACCGGCAAAGTAGTTTCCTGAACACCAACATTGAATGAACATTTGCATCCAGAATAACCATCAACCGAAACCATATAAGTCGTTGATGCAGCTAGATTACTCGCTGAAATACAAAAATTATTTGTGTTCATTGGCTCAATGCAAGCAAGTTCTGCTGGCCAATTGTTAGTTGTATGACATTGATCTGTATCAAAAATAGATGCTTGAATTCCATTTGATGTATTGCACGACAAATTTGAGAAACAAACCTGATAATCGCCCGCTGTTGTTGTTGTGAACTTAAAGAAGATTACATTATCAGATGAAGAATTGCAGCTTGCCTCAAATATGGCATTAGGGTCATCGGATTGAATGCCAGTTTCAGCATCAACATTTGAGGCACTTATTGTTCCCACCAAAGGAATTTCCCATGCATTACTGCAATTGTCATTTCCAGGAGGGCAACCAGATGGAATATTTCTTACACCTGCAGGATTTGTTGCAGTTGGAGTATAGGATGTTGAAGAAACTGTAATGGAATTACACTCGCAATCAACAGCATTTCCAACTGTTGCTGATGGGCTAATATCATAAGTTAGCCAAAAATAATTCGTACCGAGAGCTAAGGTTTGAGATGGACTTATTGTAAAACTACCGTTAGGTGAATTATTTGTACTTCCAACCTGAGTTGTTGTTGAAAAGCTACTGCTTGTTCCGGTATAAAATAGCTTTGCGTTAGAAATATCAGCGACATCTGTAGTACCGGTTCCTGTATTAAAAGTAAACGAGTCGGCTGTAAGTGGATTTGACAATCCATCGTCTGTAACAACCTGAACACAAACAATTTGATTATTTAATGTTCCGGGGCAAACATTTGCCGTAGATGCTTGAACTATTGTAGAAGATGAATATGTCATATTTGAGGCATCAGATTCTAGAGAGATTTCATCAATTGCAGCAGGGGGATTTGTATTATTTGTTGAATTGTTTGTCCAAGAAAAAATAAGTCTAGCACTGGTGCCTGAATATGAGGGGCTAATAGTAATAGTAATAGTTTGCCAAGTGGTTTGATTGTAATATTTACTTGCGCCAATCTGATAGGTTGAATTAACCGCAACATCCTCTGTTATTGTTGTTCCAATAGGTGCTAAATAAACAGACATAAAATCTAAAGCATCGCTATTGCCTCTGCCTTTCCAATTAAAAGTAAGCGTGATAAGCTCTTCTCCTGCAGGGAAAGTAACATCACGCCAGAAATGACACTTGTCCGCGCTGCTACCTCCGGAATTAGCATTATAAAAATAATTTGCATTTGTTCCATATACGCCCGACTGTCCATCGCTAATATATGCACTATAGGTTCCGGCTGTTGGAGCGGCATTCAACCCTACGCACCAGCGATTATAATCTGTTCCACTCCCATTCACAACAGTCCAGCCATTTGCGGCAAAAGTGGTTCCGTTTTCGAATCCGCCGTCTCCTGCGGGGTCTATTAAAACTGTTTGCGAATGTGCATTATGCACAATAAACAAAGCAATAGTTACCAAAACTAGATTTAATTCTCTCATATCTCAAACTCTCACTAACTGTATTAACAACAATATTAAGGCATTACACCTTATTATAAAAAAGAGACCTGTCCTAATTCGTCAATCAGGACAGGAAAGCATAAAATCGTAAAAATAAATTTAATACAAAACTGTAACTATTCCAGTATAATCCTTTAACTCCCTATCATACAACCTTATAACATAAACATAAGAACCTGCAGGAACAAACTTATCATTAAACCTTCCATCCCACTCGTTATCACCATAAAATCCCTGATAAACAAGCTGTCCCCAGCGGTTAAAGACCTCGACAATATAATTTGGGAAACTATTAATACCTTCAATAATCCAGATGTCGTTTATTCCATCACCATTTGGAGTAAAAGCATTAGGAATAATTATACACTCTCGGTCAGAATCAATAAGTCTTATTGTTGACAAATCCAAAACACAATTATTAGAATCGGAAATTTCGATATTATATTCACCTTCGTACAATCCTTGAATTATTGACAAATGAGAGCCTCCGTTTTCGAATGAATAAAAGTAAGGTTCTGTTCCACCTTCCGCGATAATTTCGATCGACCCATCATTATTCCCTATACACGATGGATTTGTAGCATATACGCTGGCATTAAGCTCTGCTGGTTCGGTAATCAAAACTATGGTATCGAAAGAGCATCCAAAATTATCTAGCACATTAAGGTTATAAAATCCTGCTCTTAAATTACCTGCAAAATAATCAGAGTTATAATAGTTTTCGCCTCTAATCTCAACAATATATGGCTCTTCTCCACCCTGAATATCAGCAGCTACAAATCCATTTTCATCTCCATAGCAAAGATTATTTTCGGAAACAATGTTTATTTTCAATGGATTCTCAGGCTCATCAACGATTGCATTTTGAACAAATGAACATCCGTTAGCATCTGAAACTGTTATTTGATAATTCCCTTGAGCTAAACCTGATAAGAGATATTCTGAAGAACCGTTTTCCCACAAATAGTTATATGGACCGACTCCGCCACTTGCAAAAGCACTTAATGAACCATCCTCATAACCCAGACATGAAATATTTTGAGCAGAAATTTCAACATCAATCTGAGCCGGATTTGCAAGGACAATGCTAGCGACACCTTCGCAAGAAAGAGCGTCTGTGATTGTAACAGAATAAGCACCAGCACCAATTTCGGATATTTGCTGAGATTGAGCACCATTATTCCAATTATAATAAAACGGATAGAAAACCGAATTTGAGTTTGATTGCAAAACAGCATCTGTTCCGTTGCAGCAAAGTATTTCGTTTAATTCGAGAATTTGAACTGTTAAATTTCCGCTTTGGGTTATTTCAATAAGGGTATCAACCGAACAGTTATTTGCATCAATAACAGTAACAGCATATTCACCTGAGTTTAAACCATAAATCTGAGATGCATTCTCCGTTATATTACTCCAACTATATTCTAATGGCTCAACACCTCCGACAACTTCCAAAACAATTGAACCTGCATCGATCCCACAATTAACATTTGTAACAGCAGCGGTAATTTCCATTATTTCAGGATTTTCGAGTTCAACGAATTGTGTCTCAGAACAAAAATTTGCATCCATAACTGTTAATGTATATTGGCCAGCAGGTAAATCAGAAATAAAATCTTGAGAATTACCATTGTTCCATGTGTATTGATATGGTTGTGTTCCACCTTCAACATCTATATCAATTAGGCCATCCGAATAGCCAAAGCACGTAGGATTAATTTGCTGTGACACACTAATTTGCATCTGTTCCAGCTGAAGCAGGTCAACTGATACGCTATTTGTACAAGAATTAACATCTGTTACTTGCAAAACATAAGTTCCTGCTACAAGATTATCAATACTTGCAGTATTTTGACCACTGTTCCAAAAATAGCTAAATATATCGCTATTTGATTCTGTATTTATATTGCCATTTGCTGAACCAAAACAAGTTGGATTTCTAGCTTGCAAGATGCTAATGTCTGGAATATCATAAACATTCACTATTGTATCTTTGGAATAAGTGCATAGTGAGTTTGAAATTGTATAAGTGACTGTATGAGAGCCTAAACCAGCTATTTGAGGATAAAAAAATCCTAGATCATTGTCGGTAATACCATTACCTGACCATAAACCTCCATTTGGACTTGCGGCAAATTGACTTTCACTTTCATAAATACAAAAATCAAAATCTCCAAAAAACTCTATTTGCTCATCATCCAAAACAGATATGCTTACTTCATCAAAAGATGTGCAGCCATTTAGATCTGTAATGGTTACAGCATAATCTCCGCTGTTTGCAACTAGAATAGTTTGAGTAGCATCTCCTGTACTCCATAAATACTCTTCAAAACTTCCTGCATCAAGTAGAATACTGTTTTCGAGAGAACAAACCTGTATATCTTCGCCCAAATCAATTGTTGGAGCAGGATAAACTTCAATATTTACTTCATCGGTCGCCACACAAA
>CAZOHR010000051.1:0-15730 GCA_964579045.1 uncultured Bacteroidales bacterium
AAAAATAAAATCCCAAGTAAGTAAATGTTTTTAAAAAGCCTTTAAAGCTTAAATACAGCAAGCTTGAACCAGCCAAACTTATTATTAAAAGTTTTGCTCAAGATAGCACTAAGAAGACTGCCTACAATGCCACTGGAGATCTAACGATGAACGGAAAAACTCAAGAAATTACTTTTCCAGTCGATTTAAGTTTTAATGCTGACTCTAATATTGTGTTTCATGGTACTTACCTGATGCAAACTTCAGAATGGCCAATTTTAAAACAGCCAAAGCCCGAAAATATCAATTACGACGAAATTAGCTTTGGATTTGACCTTATCTTCGGCAATGCAACTGAGAAAGTTCATACTGTTTATAAAGACTAGCTTCATACAATTCGATATTATTTAAGTGCATAGTTGAAAACTGCTTAATTCTTGGTTTCCTTTTCTAACCTAAGTCAATGGTAATCTGTTCCGCCGCGGCGGATGTAATTTGTAATTTGTGATTTGTGCTTTGTGATTTGTGATTTGTGATTTGTAACCGATTATCGATTACAACTTTACTTCATCCCTTCAACAAGCTCTTCAAGATTTGCAGGTGACGAAATTATCTTATTAGTCTTAGAATCTACTAAAAACAAAGTAGGAGTAGAGAGGATAAAATATGATTCTGCTTCTTTACTATTTATTCCACCTTTTGTGAGAATATGGTTCCATCCTGTTAATTGCTTATGTTTGACTTCCCATTTCGGAATTTCAGTATCCGATTCGTCGAGACTTAGCGCAAAAATATCAATCTTGTTTTTATTATCCTGATGCCATTCGTAAATTTTAGCAACAAGTGCCTCGCAGTGTTCGCAGTCTGCCGACCAAAAAATCACAAGTTTGTATTTTGCAGAAGTTTTAAAATTTAAAAAACTTTGAGCTTTTCCGTTTGTGTCAGTAAAAGCAAAATCAGGGGCTATTGATCCTTCTGTCAGAGTCTGAATTCCAGTAACCCGCTTTTCGATCTCCTTGCGTTTGTATGTCATGCAATTAGGGTCTTTAGTGTATTGCTCAAGCATTGTTATTCCCGACTGGATATTCATACTCTCATATCCATTAAAAAAATAATCAACCATCCATCCATAAAATTCAGGATTGCCAGTTTTAGAATGTTCTATAGCTTTTTGTCCTGCCTCCACAAATAAGTCATTAATCATATCCTCACTGCTAGCAAGTTCAACATATTTATTTACGTAATTATCCATCCATGATTTTAAGTAAGAAACACGTAAAATGCTTTTGTTTTTAAAATCCATACCGGTGAAGTAATTGTCAATAAGACTTTGTTGTCTTTGATATGCATTTCCACTCCAGTCAACATCTGGGACATAGTAAAAATAAAACATGTTGGAACAAAACAGTTCTTTATTCTCTTTTATTTGATTATCAATCCACGTATTGTGCTCTAGGCGGCGAGTATTAAATTCTTTGATGCCGGTTTTGTAGAATTCCGATTCTTGATTATCATATTTTAGTAGAAAACTTTGTAATAAATCGAGCATTTCCATATTTATCATTGTTTGTTTTGCAAATGCCGTTAGTATCGTGTTTTCAACTTCTCCTTTGTTTAAAAATGAACTATCAGGATTATTTATATAATTTGGATTTGCCGAGAATTCGATATCCTGTTTATTCATTATTAGCATTCGTTCTGCAGTCTTAGGTTTTGCAGCATTTGCTTTGTCGGGATATTCGAAAAGAACCACAAATTCTCCTGGTAGATACTTTGCTGGAATTTCAACTAAAACCTTTTCCCCATTCTGCACAATTGGAAACTCTTTTATAAGATTGTTTTTACCTTCAGCTATCGAGTAAACGCTTACTTTACTTTTTGAAACCCCATTTATTTTAAGGCTTAAGTTTAGATTATTAGTAGCATTTAAACTTGTTGTGCTGCATAAAATTATTGATAGAACGATAAAAATGGATCCAAACATATTAAATTTCATGATAATACGATTTAAAAAATTAAGAATACAATATTACATTTTTTTATAGCAAGAGACAAGCCAAAAATAAATCAAGATTTTCATTCAATCAATATTATTCCTAACTTGCGCAAAATTTAGAAACAGCATTAAAATGGGCTTTAAACCAAAAGATTCCTCTGCAGGCAGTGGAAAACAGAATTACAAAAAGCATGAAGTGCCACAGAAAATTACTAGTCACATTGTTAAATCGGAATGTGAGCTTATTGATTTTTTAATGCACGAATATGCAGGCAGAAGCCGTAATAAGGTTAAATCTTGGATTAAAAACAAAAATATTGAGATTAATCGAAAAGTTGAAACAATAGGGACACGTAAGCTAGTTCCTGGTGATAAAATTGACATCTACTGGGGACGAATCTTTGAAGGTCGCGAACTTAAAGGTATTTCTATTGTTTGGGAAGATCAACATTTGATTGTAATTTATAAACCAACTGGATTACTTTCTGTAGCAACCGACAAAGTAGGGGTAACTGCATATAGTATTTTAAGTGATCATATCAAAGCACAAAATCGTGCAAATAGGATTTTTATTGTTCACCGTCTCGACCGTGAGACCTCGGGACTAATGATGTTTGCTCGTAGTGAAGAAGTACAGCGCATTTTGCAGGATAATTGGAAGGAATTGGTTTTTGAACGTAAATACATTGCCGTTACTTCGGGTATGATAACCCGAAAGGATGGAACATTTACTTCTTATCTCGTCGAAAACAAAGCATTGAAAGTCTATTCAACTTTAGAACAAGGAGCAGGTCAACTTGCTATTACTCATTATAAAACTCTTAAGAGAAAAAAACCATATTCTCTTATGGAAATAGTACTTGAAACAGGTCGCAAAAACCAGATTCGTGTTCACATGAGCGATATGGGTCAACCAATTATTGGAGATAAAAAGTACGGATCGTCGGATAATCCTTTTAATCGAATCGGCTTACATGCATGGATACTTGGATTCACCCATCCAATAACAAACGAAAAAATGCGCTATGAATCTGACGTACCACCAGAATTCTTAAAACTTTTTGAAGAAAAGAAGACATTGAGTGTGAAGAAAGAGGAGTAGTTGGCAGTGGTAGTTGGTAGTAGGTAGTAGGTAGTAGGTAGTATGTAGTAGGTGGGTTTAGCTTAGTCGCTGCCGCTTTTGGGGATACTGCTATCTCCTCTGATAAATTAGCAGAATCTCAACTTTACGATAATTTACCGCTTACCGCTTACCGTTCACCTCCTCCGCGGCGGATGTAATCTGTAATTTGTAATCTGTGGGTTTAGCATAGTCGCTGCCGCTTTTGGGGATACTGCTATCTCCTCTAATAAATTAGCAGAATCTCAAGTTTACGATAATTTACCGATTACCGATTACAGATTACCGACTACAAATTTTACCGCATACCGCCTACCAACTATACCACTGCCCTAAATATCTACCTCAGTAACAACTTTCCTCTTCAACTGATCAATATGCACATTTATATATCCCATGTCAAAATTGTCTGTACAATAAGCAGCGACAAACTCATCAAAACTAACTTTTTGTCCTGGAACAGGAGGGAAGAGGCTTTCTTGTAATGTTCCATCAATTCCAGTTGGCATACCGTCTGAACCAAAAATCAAATCTTTACCAGGAATAAATCCTACTTTGTCAATCAGCATTCTAAAAGGATTATTTGCTTCGCAGTATTTCTGAGTCATCCTATCTATATAAACTACTGAATCCATATTGAAGTTTGGCTGCATGCTGAGAACCAAACCGAGGTCTTTAGCTCGTTTTGCCTGATCTTCAGTTATAAACTGGGCATGTTCCAACCGCACAATTTTTGATGAATTTTGCTTTAACTGCAATTCAAGTGTTTTAATTACATGCTCAATGGCAATATCGCCAATACAATGAATTGCAATATCACATTTCATTGACAGCACCTTTTCCAATTTTGCATTAAGTTCTGAATCTGTATATGTGAGAAAACTATTTCCTTTGGTTTTATATTCACTTATTGCAGCTGTTGATGCACCTAGTGCTCCATCAGTAAAAAGCTTAACTCCGCTACACAATTTTTGTTGATTGAGTGGCATCTCTGAGTATAAATCAGGGTCGGTCCAGATTTCTGTAAAACTCCGGAATTCGGTTTTCTCTAGAAAATTAAATACTGACTCAGAAGTTACAAACATGTCAGAGGCAAAGCAAACACCTGAGTTAAGATTTTTCTTTAAAATATTTTGTAGGGAATTGTCATCAAACCCGAAAATCCCAGAAATATATGAAAGAATTTGCATTATGTTTTTCTCAACCCATAGCTGATCTGTGTTATTCTTAACCCAGTCGGGAAATACCTTTTCTATTATTTCTGATGCTTTTTTATTAAAAAGGTATTTGTGTAGCGAGTTATTGCAAATTATTAGCGGTGCATAGCAATCTAATTCATCATCTGTAAATTCATAATATGAGTCGAACCAGCCTGTAACAACATTGATTTTACTATTTGAAAAATCTTCAAATAGTCTTAATGCAGATTTTTTATCTTTTACATAAAACAAACTTTCTGCCTTGTTCAGATTTGAATAGGTGAAAAGGTGATTGTGATTATCCTTAAGCAGAGGAATGCGTATCATTATTCGTCTTCGTAGATAATCTCTTCTTCGTTTTCGAGTTGTCCAACAACTTTAAACTCAGTACGTCTATTTTTTTGACGACCTTCAGGATTATCCTTGCCATCAGGATGCGTATTTGGTGCTATAGGGAATCCTTCGCCATAGCCTTTTGCTATCAGACGTTCTGGATTTATACCTTTCATAATTAGGTAATCAACAACAGATTGCGCTCTGTCCTGAGATAATTTCATATTGAATTCTTCAGTATCAACGCTATCTGTGTGTGAACTAATCTCAATTATTATTTCAGGGTAAGCGGAGAGGATTTTATAAATCGTTCTGTCGAGAGTAACCATTGCTGTATCGGTAAGTTCCGCTTTTGCAAACGCATAATATATATTTTGAACAACAAATGATTGCTCGGGGAATGTATTTACGATGATTGCGTCAAGTTCTAATGTGTCCGATCTAGTAATATTCTTAGTTGTAAATGGTAATCTTTTTTCTTTTTTATTAAAGTCGCGAACCGAAATAATATAATCATTTCCTTGCTCAAGATTGAAGAAATAATTGCCCGGAGTAGTGAAATCCGTTTTTACAAATAGCTCTTTACCAGTATTTTTATCTATCATAAACAAATTTACAGGGTAATCGTAGAGCAATTCTATGTCTTCGCTTCTGTCAAGAACATTTAGGCTTAGAGCCATTTCATTTTTGTATTCTGCCTCGATACTCTTAAAAAATAGTGAATCGGTAACGCCAAATATCTTACCTGTTACACCTATATTAATATAATCTCGGTAGATAAATTCATAAATATCGTCGCAGCAGTTTTCGTGGCGCAAAGAATACCCACCATTTCGGTTTGATGTTAGAAATCCTCTTTGACGATTCTCTTCAAGGATATAATAAAGATCATCAAAACTGGAGTTAATTGGAAAACCAATGTTTAATGGGCCTTCAAAGCTTTTTCCTTCGCCAAAAGTTCTATAAATGTCGAATCCTCCCATACCTGGCATACCTTCGGAGCTAAAGTATAGGGTTTTTGTTTCGATATTATAATAAGGTGTGATTTCGTCAACAATTGTGTTCACTTTTTTACCACAGTTTTTTGGTTCCTTCCATTCTAGCTTCTTCTTATCGTAAAAAGTAAACCATAAGTCTGTTCCACCCTGACCTTCGGGTCTGTCAGAAACAAAGTAAATTACATCGGTATTCATTCTTGATACGCCAACTGCTGGCATGCTATTACTAGTCATCGGCATATTAACGATTTCAGGCAATACTTCTGGAGTTTGCCACAAATTATCAACCAAGTTGGAAACGTACAATCTGCATAGTGTTTTTTGTGTGTAGTCCTTTTCACATCTTGCAAAATAGAACCTTGTCTTATCACCCGAAAAAGCTCCATTACCAGTATTTATATCAACTCCATTTATTGCAGTGTCGAATTCACCAAGATTTTTCCATTTATCACCATTTCGCTGAGCCAAATAGAATTTACGAACAGGCAATTTATCTTCATCTGGATTATAGTATTTTATTTCACTTTCAGGCAATGACGCAAATATCAACTTATCTTTTTCGTAAGGTATAGGTGAGAAATCAATATGCGGTTTGTTTACAGTTGTGTCTAATAATTTTATTATAACATTGAGCGAACTGTCCTTCATCATGCCAATGGTACTTATACCTTCAATATGAGTTTTGGCGAGTTTTGATTCTTCTTTTAAATCTTGATTTCCTTTTGACTCACTAATAAATAATGTGAAATATTGTTTTGCATCATCATATTCTCCTAAAATGTGCTGACAGCATGCATAGTCAAACAAATCCAAGATATTTTTCTCAGGATCAAGTTTGTATGATTTTAACAAATATACACGCGCTTCTCTGTAGTTTTTCTCCCGAAGATAAAGTTGTCCTAATGCACTTTGTACTTTTGGCTTGCCAGGCATCATTTCATCGTAAATCTTATAATAATCAATCGCGGTAAAGATATCACCCGATTTTGCAGCAGTTTTTGCTTGTTTAAGAAGTTGCGAAGGCTTAAGAGTAACCTTATCAGGATCATTACCGCCTTTTTGTCCAAAACAAATTCCTGTAATCAGAATAAATGCAGGTATAATCAATAGTCTTTTCATTATTTCTTTTGTTTTGTTCCGCCTCAGCGGATATTGTTTATTTTGGTCATTTCGTCAATTAAAATTCACTCACTCTTTTTATTACCCTCTACTTTGCTTGATTTATGCTAATGCATGCATTTGAATAAGTAAAGGTAATCTGAGCTTGCTTTACCACACGAATCTAGTATCTGTCACAAGGTAAAGCGACTTTCTTTAATGTTTTACTTATATCTTTATAGATTATCGAAATTTCAAAAGCACCTCTAGCTTTAGTTGCAATCTGAAGTGATGAAATATTTATATCATAGCTTAATCCAACATCAAAACCATACAAACTTACACCGCCTGTAAAAATCAATGCATCAAAATTATTGAATGAATATCTGGTATGAATACCTCCAAATGCATTACTAATTAGACTTTGCTCAGGCATAATATAATAACCAAGTGTACCTAATATCCAATCACCTGCACGCTTGTGATACATGCAAAGTAAGTTAGGCTTAAGGTAAATGTTTTCTTTAAGTGGAACATAAGCACCAGCATTGAAAACTATACGCATTGGTAATTTGTCATCAGTTCTAAGGAAAGATTCTTTAGGAGTGTTTAAATGGAAAAGTGCAATTCCACCATAAGGGTTGTATTTGCCAATTTTGCCTGCATAATTTACACCTATATTTATATCAGCATAATTAATGTTTTCATCCCAAGTGTCAATATTGTTTGGAAGATTAGGATCATAAAGACCCGAAGTTGTATTAAACTGGCTTGGTACCGATAATCCGTTTAAGGTAAAGTTCTTTACTACATATCCTAATTGCAGACCAATACCAATTGTATGTATGTCGTCAATAGTCATTATGTAGTTTCCTGACAAGAACATTTTATTAACGGTTAAACTACTTGCACCCGAATTATCATTGATAAAAAATACTCCCAAGCCAAATTTTGAGTCCTGTTTTAACTTAAACGGCTTGTCAAAACCAGCAGAAATCGTCTTGTATGGAATGCCAATAGCAGACCATTGGGTTCTGTAGTTGTTAGTAAAGCGCCAATTCCCGTCAAAAAAACCGGTCTCAGCAGGGTTTAAAGAAATAGGGGATGCATAAAACTGACTAAAGTGTATGTCTTGCGCCACAACAGTTTTATGACTGCCAACAGTAATTACTGCCAACATTGCCAAAATAAAAGTAAATCTTTTCAATGCTCTGGTTTTTAATAAATTCAAATATATAAATTTTGTTTTGATAAATAAGCATCGAAAGCTAAAAAAAGTAAATTTTTTCAATACTACATTCTTAATAACTTTTTTTACTGAAAAACTAGTTTGAAAAACCTTGTTTTTTCAATGGCTGTACGATGTTTATTAAAAGTAATAATGACCAAAAATGCTTAATTTTGTAAAAAAAAACAATTTATTATTCTTATACATTTTTTAATTCATTAAATTTATTTATTTTTGTTTGTAAAGTTGAGATACATTGTTATTAAAGCATTGAAGCATGAAAAATTTTTCTAAACTGTTTTTAAGTACTTGTTTTGTATTGTTTGGTCTAGTCGCTATCTCACAGCCAGTAGTTAGCTTTACAGCTTCGCAAACTACGGCATGTGCACCTGTTAATATTACATTTACAAATACGACAACTGGTTGTACTGGTGCAGAAACTTACCTGTGGAATTCAGGAAATGGAGATGCTTCTAATAATGAAAACCCTGTTTTTAATTATTCTAGCGGTGGTACATTTACTGTAACTTTTACTGTTACTTGTGATGGCTTTAGTGTCCCACAAACTATGGTAATTACAATTTTTGACCCACCTATTGCTGCTTTTAGTGATGTTGAAATGCATGGCTGTAATCCTTACAATGCAAGTTTCGAAGACTTGTCAACGATAGGAGATGCACCTATTGATACATGGTTATGGTATTTTGGGGATGGAACTACTGGAAGTACGCAAGATCCTTCACATAACTATATTACCAGCGGTAGTTACAATGTAAGTTTATTTGTTACTGACCAAAATGATTGTACAACACAGGTAACACATAACGGTGTTGTTCAGGTTGCAAATGATCCAGTGGTAAGTTTTCAAGCAGATAATCCAACATGGTGTACAGCTCCTCATACTGTTATTTTTACATCTAGTGTTACTACCTCCTTTGGTTTAGGCTCAACTCTTGTATGGGATTTCGGTGATGGTTCTGCTTTAGGTAGTGGCGCAAGTCCAACACATACTTATAATGCTACTGGTGTATATGATGTTACTCTCACTGTAACCGATGAATATGGTTGTGAAACTATTATTGTAATGGACGATTATATCAGAGTTACTCAAGCTGTGCCTGAATATTCAGTTTTAGAGGGTACTGTTGTTTGTCTTGGCGAAGATGTTCATTTTGTTAATGAAACCGGCTATTCTTGTTTATGGAATTTTGGAGATGGTGCAACAAGTACTCAGAGTACACCAATTCATGTGTACAACACTACTGGCGATATGTCAGTAACTTTTACTGTTGATCCAGGTGGTCCATGCGAAGAGTCAACTACCTTTAATTTATTGGTAGAACAAGTTATTGCATCATATACAACCACTCCAGCAAACTTATTCTCATGTACAACACCTTTTACTGTTAACTTTACAAATACTTCAACATCAAACGGAACCTCATTCTTCTATCTATTTCAGGATGGAGGCTCGTCAACATCTGAAGATCCTTCACATACATATAATAGTACTGGAGTTTATCAACCTACCTTAACTGTAACGACAGCCAGCGGTTGCTTCCATACTTATATTGGTCCTGTTATCACCATAAATTCACCTTCGGCCTCTTTTACAGGAGATACAATCGAAGGATGCGAGCCATTGCTTATTGATTTTACATATAATGGAACCACTCCAATAGGAAGTATAACCAATTGGAGTTGGAATTTCGATAATGGACAAACTATTGCATCAGGAACAAATACCTCGAGTTCTACATTTGCAGCTGGTGAATATACTGTTACACTTACTGTAACTGATAATAATTCATGTACAAATTCGGCAACGCTCGATATCTTGGTAGGTACTGTTTATGTGCCAAACATTGATGTGTTTGATAACGATGAAGATCATACTCCTTTACCTGACCATTTTATCTGCGCTCAAGATACTCTTGCTTTATGGGTTGAAGAATGGGATAATGACGATTTTGAATTAACTTGGTGGATAGATTCTTCTAGTAATCAGGATGTTTCGGAAGAATTTACTGAGCATGCATTTGACCAAGATACTGGTTGGGTTTATTTGCACATGATTACTCTGTATAATGGTTGTAGAGACACAATTCTTTGGGATAGCTTGTATATTAGCGGACCTATAATCAGAAGTATTTCTTACGAGACAGAGTGCACATCTCCACGTGATTATATTTTTAGTGTTGATACTCTTCTTGCTAGCAATTGGGACTGGGAAATTTATAACTGGAGTGGCCCTAACGAGGCGTTTTTAAGCCAGAGCTATGGTTCAACAGATGTTGACTATCCTTTTACATTCCCGCCGACGCCAAATAGTTTCTGGATAAGAGTTACTGCTTATAATGATACAACTGGCTGTGTTTTTGTTGATAGTCTGCAAATCACAATAACCGCGCCTCAGGCAATTTTTGCTATTATTGATGATGAAAGATGTGTTGATGAAGATATAACATTCTTTGGTGGTACTTCGGTAAATGCCGCAGAATATTACTGGGATTATGGGGATGGTACTAATTCTGGTTGGTCAACAAATGCAACTTCGGTACACGCCTATTCAACTGTTGATTTCTTTACTGTAACTCTAAGAGTAAGAGATGCAAATGGATGTGAAGATTTTATGGACGATGAAATTCATATTATGGGACCAGAAATACATATCTCGGCAGATGAAACATTTGGATGTAATTCTTTAGCCGTTACATTTACTGAAACTATTGAAACTGATGATCCATTAAGTTGGGTTATGTGGGAGTTTGGTGATGGTGAACATACATTTGGGACAGGAACTATAGATCCTCATACTTATCTTTCTGCTGGAGTATATTCGGTAACTGTTACAGCTCATACTGTTAACGGTTGTGAAACATCTGAGGTTTACACAGATTTTATTACTGTTGCTGAAGTAACAGCATTCTTTTCTGCTCCTGTTCAAGCTGCATGTGTAAACGACCCAATCAGCTTTGCCGCAATAGAAACAAATACAGCTTATGTTTATACTTGGAATTTTGGTGAAGGATCCGATGTTGTTGGAAATAATCCAACTCCAAGTCATACTTATACTGCTGGTGGATTATATGATGTTTATCTTGAAGTTGATAATGGTTTAGGTTGTATTAGCGAATTGATGCTTGATGATTATATTACAATTCAGGAACCTGTTGCAAACTTTAGTATTGTTGATAATAATCCCCCTTGCTATCCTGTTGAACCTGAAATTATAACAAATAACTCGGTTATCCCAGTTGGCACTCCTTTATATTACGAATGGATTATGGGAACAAATGATACAATAGATATTGAAGATCCAGAGTATTTATACACAATACCTGGTAATTTTACAATTATCTTAAATTTATCAACTCCATTAGGTTGTACTGCTACTTATTCTCAAGCTATTACAATCAATGGGCCCTATGCTGAAGCTTTAATTAGTGATACTTCTGCTTGTGTTGGTCAGGATATTACTTTCGAAATTATAAATCAACAGAATGTAGATGACTTTATTTGGGTAGTTGGTGGTGGTGACTCATACACTGATGAAGTGTTTACTCATTCCTATGACCTAGTTCCACCTGAAGGATATTTCCCTGTAAACCTTTCTATGACTTCCGGATCTTGTAATGTAGTTTTCGTTTACAATGTTTATATTTATCAGGTTGTTGCAGGAATGACAATAACTGATCCTGGAAGCATAGTTATTAATGGTGGTGCATGTTCTCCATTCGAAGGCGTACTGACAAGTTTATCAACAAACGACGATTTTAGATATTGGTATATTGATGGAGTTGCTTATGGAGCTGGTGGAAGTACTGAGCCACATACGTTTATTAATAATACTGCTACTGATCAAACTGTTAATGTTAGCCTCGCAATTGAAGATATTCATGGTTGCTACGATAGCATAACTTACCCAATAGATGTTTACGCATTACCACAGGTAACCATTACGCAAGACACTGTAATTTGTCTTGGCGATGCAATCACCATTTATGCAACAGGTGGTACAAATTATGTTTGGAGTCCAAATGAATCTATCTCAGCAGTAAATATTCAGTCTCCAGTTGTAGATCCAGAAACTGATATTACTTATTATGTAGATGTTTATAATGCTAGAAATTGTGTAAAATCTGACTCTGTATTTATCGCCGTTCAGCAAGAACCTACAATTACTCTTACACAAAGTACCGATACGGTAATAATTGGCGATTCAGTTACTTCTTTATTAGTTTCTGATCAGGATGGATTAACTTTTGATTGGACACCTGAAGAGTTTATTTCATGTTACGATTGTCCATCACCAGTATTCTATCCAGAAGAATCTATGCGTTATAATTTAACTGTTGAGGATAGCGCGCAGTGTTTTAGGTATAATTATTATATCGACATTGTGGTTATCGAACAATATACTCTCGACGTACCAGGAGCATTTACTCCACTGGGTTCTGAAGGGAATCGTATAGTGTATGCAAATGGTTATGGAATCAGGGAATTGCTCCAGTTTAGAATTTATAATCGTTGGGGCGAAGAAGTATTCTTTACTGATGATATCAAAAAAGGTTGGGATGGCTATTACAATGGTCAATTACAAAATATCGACAATTATAGCTATTATGTTGAAGCAGAAATGTATAATGGCACAATTCAATCGAAAAAAGGACAGATTATGCTTATTAGGTAATTGGTAATCGGTAGTCTGTAATCGGTAATCGGTAATCGGTAAGAAGTAAGCGGTAAGAGGTAATCGGTAAGTGGTAAGTGACAGACCAACCACCAACCACCGACCACCGACTTCCGACTTCCGACCAACCTACTACCAACTACCAACTACCACTACCAACTACCACTACCAACTACCACTACCAACTTTAAAAAGAATCAATGTTTTAACCCAATACCCAAATAATTCCCAATAATATTAAAAACCATGCATGAAAATTGTGTGGTTTTTTTTTAACTTTGCAAAAACAAATTTTGATGATAGTCATTACTGGAGCAGCAGGTTTTATCGGAAGTAATATGGCAGCTTTGCTAATTAAAGAGTCATATAACGACCTTGTTCTTGTTGACGATTTTTCGCATGCTGACAAGGCTTTAAACTATTCTCAAAAACAGGTAACAGCATTGGTAAATCGTGATGATTTTCCAACATGGCTTGACGAAAATCACAAAATGGTGCAGTTTATTTTTCATCTTGGAGCAAGAACAAACACTGCAGAATTTGATGTTGAAATACTTAGTAAGCTAAACACAGAATACAGTAAAACGATCTGGCGAAAATGTTGCGAATATGGCATTTCGCTGGTATATGCTTCATCGGCAGCAACCTACGGAATGGGCGAAAATGGTTTCGATGATAATACAAATCCAGAAAAACTTATTCCTCTTAATCCTTACGGTGTTTCCAAGAACGAATTTGATAAATGGGTTCTTAAACAATCAAAGACACCATATTTTTGGGCAGGACTCAAGTTTTTTAATGTTTATGGACCAAACGAATATCATAAAGGTCGTATGGCTTCTGTGGTTTTTCATGCATTCAATCAGATTAAATCTTCAGGTAAATTAAATCTCTTCCGTTCTCATAAACCAGAATTCTCAGACGGAGGGCAGCTACGCGACTTTATCTATGTTAAAGATGTAACGGACGTGTTGCTATTTCTTATGTTAAACAGAAATAATAGTGGAATATTTAATTTAGGTACTGGCAAAGCAAGAAGCTTTAAAGATCTTGGTATTGCTGTTTTTAAAGCCATGGATAAACCAGTTTTTATTAATTATATTGATACGCCCTTTGATATTAGGGATAAATACCAGTATTATACACAGGCGGAGATGTCTAAATTAGAATCTATCGGTTACAAATGTAGTTTTGAATCCCTAGAAGATGGCATTCGTGATTATGTAAATAATTATTTGATTTTGGATAAATATGAATAGATATGGGCTCAAATAAGAAGGTTAAAGAAGAAGTTGAAGAGTGTATGACGCCAAATAGCACATTAATAGTTAATGAAGGGATTGATCAGCCACCACAAGTAAACCCAGCAATAAGAAGATTTTTAAAACATAAAAATAAGCTATCCTGTAAGGACTATGTCGCTGGTATTTTAGCTGGAGACTGCAATATTTTGGGTCAAGCAATAACTTTGGTTGAAAGCAAATTACCCGAACATCATATTCTTGCTCAACAGATAATAGAGAAATGTCTTCCTTTTGCTGGCAAATCCGTTCGAATTGGAATAACAGGAGTTCCTGGCGTTGGGAAGAGTAGTTTTATTGAGGCTCTTGGCATGGAAATAGTGAAATCGGGACGAAAGTTGGCAGTACTTGCTGTTGATCCTAGCAGTGAGCGAAGTGGCGGTTCTATTCTTGGTGATAAAACGAGAATGAAAGAGCTTTCAGTTCATAAAAACGCCTTTATTAGACCTTCACCTTCTGCTGGTTCATTAGGTGGTGTGGCCAGAAAAACCCGCGAATCAATTGTTTTATACGAAGCTGCAGGTTTTGATACTATCTTTATTGAAACTGTTGGTGTTGGACAATCTGAAACTGCAGTTCATAGTATGGTTGACTTTTTCCTATTACTTATGTTGGCTGGTGCTGGTGACGAACTTCAGGGCATAAAGAGAGGTATTATGGAAATGGCAGATGCTATTGCAATTTCAAAATCAGATGGTGAGAATATTAACAATGCTAATGTTGCTAAAGTGCAGTATCAAAATGCACTTCATTTATTCCCAAAACCAGAATCGGAATGGGAACCAAAGGTTTTGACCTGTTCTGCAAGAAGTAAAAATGGAATACCAGAACTTTGGAGTGTAATTTTAGAATATGTAGATTTTACAACAAAGAATTCGTATCTTATGAAAAATCGCCTTAAACAAGCTAAATTTTGGATGTACGAGTCAGTAAATTCTGCTCTTAACGAAAGATTTTATAATGATGAAGCTGTAAAACTCAACATAAAGAAACTCGAAATCGATATTGCTGCTGACCGAATAAGTAGCTTTGTGGCTGCAAAAAAATTACTTGATTTATATTTTGGTAATAATGATTGGTCAACACATTGTATATCAGACTCTTAGTAGGCTAAACATAAATTTCGATTACTTTGAATCTCCACGTGATTTTTCATGCGAAGACGATGAGTGTTTCTGGAGTAACATAAATGCTACTCGCTGCAAGAACCTATTTATGCGAAATCATAAAGGCGACAGACATTTTTTAATTATTTCTGATTATTACAGAAATATTGACATTAGAGTTCTCGAACAAAGATTCAAGAAAGGAAAGATTTCCTTTGCATCACCTGAAAGAATCGAGAAACATATAAAAGGAACAATAGGTGCAATTTCTGTTTTTAGTTTGTTTAACGACAGTGCTCATGGAGTCGAAGTATTCATCGACGAATCTTTAAAAGAAAAATCGAGGCTAACATTTCTACCTAACGAACTTAATGCCCTTATTGCTATTAATTTTACTGATTTTATTAAGATTCTAGATTATTGCGGCAACAAGTACGAATTTCTCGATTTGAGCAATTTGAAGTGCTAACTTTGCAAGTTCTTAACAATTATTTTGTGCTCTCCAGTCGTAAAACCTTTCCAATAAATGATAAAATATGTAATCAGTAAGCAGTGGTCGGTATGAATCTGAGCTCTGTAATCTGTAATTGGTAATCGGTAAATTATCGTAAACTTAGATTCTGCTAATTTATTAGAACAGATAGCAGTATCCCAAAAAGCGCAGCGACTACGCACAACC
>CAZOHR010000052.1:0-5135 GCA_964579045.1 uncultured Bacteroidales bacterium
AATTTTTGATAAAATGTTTGACTATTTGCTGTTATTTTTAATAGATATATTCCATTACTTAAATCACCAATATAAAGGCTAGTTGTGCCATCGTTATATATCTTTATTTCCTTACCCTCAAGGTTGAAAACACTTACTTTGAACACCTTATAATCAAATGGAATAAAAACATATATCATATTTTGTGCAGGATTAGGATATATTGTAATTCCAGATAGCAATATTTCTTCATTTACACTATTTATCCAGCCTTCATTATAAACGCCATTCCCTAAACTATCGACCTTAACTATCCATGAGAAATTCTGCGTGTGGGTTGAATATAAACCACAAAATGCAAAACCAGTATCATTAGTGGAAATAACTGCGTATGGCCAATCATTTACATCCTTTTCTCCAATATTTTTAGACCACAACAATTCTCCGGTAGTAGAGTATTTTCGTATTAAAACATCCTGCTCCCAATCCTGAGACAATGGTGGATTATATACCCCAACGAAACCAATCTCATCAAAAGAATTTACACTTATACACAAACCTGACATGCCGATTCCATATCCAATAATATCATAAAACAAGGTTTCGCCAATACTGTCAGTTTTTAAAATAAATGCAAAGCACTCATCATCAGGATATTCTGGTGGATGGTGAAAACATACTCCCGAAATAACCAATTCTTTATTACTATTAATTGCTACATCTGAAAAATAATTAAAATCTATATCAGTCCATTCTTTTAAATTAATCAGTTCACCACTAGAACTAAGTTTTATTATAAATCCACGCTGAGGTGCGTAAGTTTTATTTTTAGATATTATTGGCGAATCCGCTCTGCCAACGGCAATATATTCTCCTTCAATAGTCTCATCAATAGATTCAATAACAATGTTATTATCAACATTAAAAAGCCTCCATGTCCAGAGTGTATCACCATCCAAATTTGTTTTAACTACTATTGGATTTACTGCATTATAAATACCAGGATCAATTGTTGCTCCTGCTGCAATAAGTGAGTTGTCACGAGTGTATTTCCCGTCATAGAAAACCATTTCAATTTTTTCCCCGACTAAAACACGAGAATCAAAAGCATATTGCTTTGACCAAAGTGTATCACCCGCGTCATCATACATCACAATTGCTCCGCTCCCATGCCAGTCTGGATTTTCCTGAGTTACTCCAAAGCCAACATAATTGCCCGTTTTAGTAATATCAACAGCCCATAAATCGCTGTTTACAGATACAGAATCTTGGTACTTATAAAAATCTACTTCTCCTAAGGAGTCTGTTTTAAACAACAGAAACCTCTCATCAAACATACCAAATCCGATTGATCCGCCACAAATAAATCCGCCATCAGGAGTTTGTTTAAAATCTTTGATGTAATTATTTCGGCCATCAAACAAATATTGTTTATCAAACACGATGCTTTCTTGCGAAAACAGATTGTTTAAGTAGATTATTCCAATCAAAACCAACACCAACTTTAAAGTTTTCATGTCAAATCATTTTAAAATTTTATATCTGTTCTATTCCTCTTTTGTTTAAACCAATGCCACTTGCTCCATGCCTTCACGTCATTTTTAAATCGCGATATATATATATATATAAGTGTACTTTTTCAATTGCTGCATTGTTTATACAAAAAGTAATGCAAGTTAAACAAAAGATTTTATCATGCAAGTATAATTGATGTTAGGTTTGGAAATATTTTGAGAAACTTTAGTAGTTAAAGGGCTAAATAATTGAAAATCAGAGCCATAGGTAATATAATATTCAAATGATTTTGTCTTTATTGGCGTAATTATTTAGGTATTTTACAGTACCACAATCTTAAACCGAGTTAGCTCACGTTTGGAGTTAATAATTGTAATCACAAAAATGCCAGATTCATTAATTTTAAGATAGCTGTTTCCATTCTCGACGATACCACTAAACAATTGCTTGCCATCGAGGCGAGTAACATAATAAACACAAGTGCTGCTAACATTTAGCGAGAAAATGCCATTTTCTGAAATTGTAGGAAATATTGTCGTTTCTTCTATTTCGCTTGTAAATGCTCTTGTTGGTTCATGGCTGATATAAACAGTCCAATTTGCTTGTAATCCATCAATTCCTAAGATGGTATATGTTTGCGGATTCGTAAAATCAACAATATTCTCTTGAGGAATCTGTTCTATTTCGCCAATAAATGCTTTTGCCCCAGGAGCAATGTAGAAAAATGGAGTAAGAGCACTTAAATCTATATCAGTCGAAATATTCAGGTGAATTGCTTTTAGTTCCAAATCAATTACTGCTTCGGCATTACTTTCTGCAACCAGAAATACAATAAAATCTGTGGATTGATAAAGCCATTCGTCCATCCATAAAAATGGATTTCCGTCATCCCCAATAGACACGCCATCTGAAAATACAACGGTATTTATTATCTCGTATTCATTTAGATCTGTATCGCGAACAATAAAATGAATCACTTCTCCATCCACAGAATTACTGTTTATATCCAGAGAAAAAGTCGAATAAGTGCAGCTTCCACCTTGAGTTTTTGCTAAACCTCGACATTCATCACCACAAAAGGCTCCAATTTCAACATTAATTCCATTAACAATACCTCCTTGTATGTATGCTTGACCATTGATGTGCATTGAATTGGTATAGTCATCAGGATTAAAAGTCCAGTTGTGTTGAGCAAAAATATTTGCGCAAATCAGGATTGTAGATATCGTCAAAAATAGCTTGCTCATCTTATAGCTTTCTCGTAATAAACAAAAATAGGCAAAATTGTTTTAACAACTTCGATGAATTATCGCAATTAAGATTTTATTGTTATTTAAGGTATGCGAGAAAATAAATATTATTTTTACCGTTGTATTACAGGAATTGTAAAAAATGAGAATTGTTCGATTAAAACATAGCGAAATAGACTTTGAGAAATATGATGCTTGTATTTCATCATCGTCTGCAGCAAATGTTTATGCAATGTCATGGTATCTTAATATAGTTTCTCCGAATTGGAATCTTCTTATGGCAGATGACTATTCGGTGGTAATGCCTTTGCCTGTTAAGTCCAAATATAAAATCAAATATCTTATTCAGCCGTATTTTTGTCAGCAGCTCGGAGTGTTTACAAAAGGTATTTTAACCGAAGATGTCTTCAAAGCATTTTTAAAAAGAATAAGATACCCCTATATTAATGTACAATTTAACACATCGAATGTTTTTGCGGCAGGCCTTGATGTCCTAAGGCAGAACTACTTTCTTGATTTGAGTAAGCCATACAGTAACACGGCGGCAAATTACAATTCAAATTGTCAGCGAAATATTAAAAAAGCACAATCTTTTGATCAGGAAATTAAAGAAATTGACACAGAGGATTACATGTGTTTATTAAGACAAAATTTGGATGCTGTTTTAAACGATAAAATGTGCGATTTATTAAAGAAATTGATATGGGTATCAAGAGAGAATGGCAAAGGCAAATTGTTATCTGTTGTTTGTGAAGGAAGGGTTGTGGCTGCTGGTTTTATTGTTTCCGAGAACAAACGTATTTACAATTTAAGTCCTTTTTCTTGTTCTGAGGGAAAAGAAAAACAGTCTATGGCATTTCTAATTAATAGTATTATTGAAGAGAATTCTCAGACGGAGTTGATTTTAGATTTCGAAGGCTCGTCAATACCTGGTGTTGCAAAATTCTATGCTGGATTTGGGGCAGAGCTCGAGTATTTTCCGTTCTTAAAAAAAACAAGGTGGTTTTAAAAATATTTCGCCCTTTTCAGTAAGTATGGTTTCAGCACTTCTCCAAATCCTTTGTTTATATCGGCTTCAACAATATCAATTCCAAATTGCCCACATCTAGTATTTAATTCCCTAACCAATTTTTGGGTGCGCTCAACATATGTCTCTCTGATTTCGTTTGGGTTAAGCTTTAGAATTTGTCCCGATTCGAGATCTACAAACTTATATGGACGATTAGTAAAATCAAATTCTTGCTCCATTTTTTTGTCTGTAACATGAAAAACTATTACTTCGTGTTTGTTGTATTTAAGATGTTGAAGCGCAGAGAACAGTTTTTCGCTTTCATCATCATTAGTAGTAAACATATCACTAAAGATTATGACAAGCGACCTTTTGTGAACAATCTCTGAAAGATTGTGAAGTAATTCGGCGGTGTTAGTTTTTTTCTGAAGTCCAATATTTTTTGGATCTAGCAATTTGCGTAATTCATTAAAAAGCACTTGAATATGCACTTGCGACGATCTTGCATTTGAGTGGAATCTTATTTCATCGTCAAAGGTTGAGAGTCCGACGGCATCCCTCTGTCGTCGAAGAAGATAGATTAATGCTGCGGCACTGTAAATAGAAAAGCGGAGTTTGTTAAATCCTTTACTGTCGTATGGGAAGAGCATCGAAGAAGATATATCCAGAAATATTTGTCCACGAAGGTTTGTTTCTTCTTCGTATCGTTTAATAAAAAGTTTTTCGGTTCGTGCATATAGTTTCCAGTCTATATGTTTTGTGCTTTCTCCGCTATTATAAAGTCTATGTTCTGCAAACTCTACCGAGAAACCATGAAATGGACTTTTATGCAAACCAGTAATAAACCCTTCAACCACTTGAGAGGCTATAAATTCCAAATTATCATATTCGGGAAAATGTTCTATGTCTCTTAGATTTTCCAAGTATTTTTTCAACAAAGATAAAAAACTTCGTATTGAAAACAGAAAATGAACTACAGATTTCTGTAATTCATTTTCTATTTTAGTAGGGCACTATGCTGCAAGGTTTATTTATACAGCAACAACTTCTTTAACTTCTGGCACATCTCTTCTCAGTTTGTCTTCAACTCCCAGTTTTAGAGTTTGTACACTATGAGGGCAACAGCCACATGCACCCAATAATTTAACTTTAACCACAAAGTCAGGAGTAACTTCTACAAGGCTGATGTCGCCACCGTCTGCTTGTAAATAAGGTCTTACTTCGTCAATTGATTGCTGAATTTTTTTTACTATTTCTTCCATTTTCTTTTTTTTATGTTATTATTATTTAACGATTACTTGTTTTGTTGGAGGCAAATTTAAGTTTCTTTTTTCAATTGCCTTCACGAGATTGTCTGCAAATTTAGAAAAAGCTTTTCCAAC
>CAZOHR010000052.1:5235-15653 GCA_964579045.1 uncultured Bacteroidales bacterium
AGGTGAATGTCGCTGGTTCCGGGTGGTAAATCAAACAATAGATAGTCTATTTCGCCCCATTTCGCTTGTTGAATTAGCTGTTTTAGTACACCTGTTGCCATTGGTCCACGCCAAATAGTTGCTTCGGCAGGGTTAACAAAGAAGCCAACAGAAAGCATCTTAATTCCATACTTTTCCACAGGTAAAATCAGTTCTTTTCCGTTTTCGTGCACTCCCGAAGGTTTAACATCTTCAACTCCAAACATCTTTGGTATGCTTGGCCCATAAATATCTGCATCGATAATTGCAACTTTGTAGCCTTTCTGTGCTAGCGCAACAGCAAGATTAACAGTTACTGTTGATTTGCCTACACCTCCCTTACCACTTGCAATAGCAATGATGTTCTTTACATCACTCATTCCCTCACTGACTTTTGCCTGTGGCTTTTCTTTAGGTTTCGCTTTTGTTGTAATATTTATAATAATATCTGAGCCAAGCGAATTTTCAATAGCAGTTTTGGCAGCACGTTTAACCGAATTAATAAATGGGTCGGTAATTTTGCCGAATACTAATATCAAATCTATTGAATTTCCTTCTACTTCTAGGCTTTCAACAATTCCTTCATCATAAATATTATTTCCGTTTTCGGGATAAATAACAGTTTGAAGAATTGCTTCAACATTTTCTTTTTTTATAATCATCGTTTCTTTTTTTCATCAACAGAAATCTGTCAATGATGTTTAAAATAAAAGCGGCATAGTTTGTCTATGCCGCTTTCTGTTAAAAGGTTTTATAAACTCCAATAAGTGAGGTCTTTAATTTTGTTTTTAAAGATTCCTTTAATATCAATCAGGATTCCGTTTTCTTTTGATAATTCTTTGAAATATGATTCGTTAAGGTCAACATAAGATTTATGATTAACAGCAACAATTATCGCATCATATTTTCCTGTTGGAGCATCCGCCATAGTAACTCCATATTCTTCTTTTACTTCATGATGATCAGCATGTGGATCAACAACATCAATTTTAACATTGTACTTGCTGAGTTCATCCAAAATATCAATTACTCTTGAATTTCTAATATCAGTAACATCTTCTTTAAATGTCATACCCATAACCAAAACTCTCGAAGTAGTGATTTCTTTACCTTTAGAGATGATGAGTTTAACAACTTTGCTTGCAACATAAGGTCCCATACCATCATTGATTGCTCTTCCCGATCCTATCATTTTTGCATGATATCCCAATTCTTTTGCTTTATGTAACAAGTAGTAAGGGTCGACACCGATACAGTGTCCGCCAACTAAACCAGGGATAAATTTGAGGAAATTCCATTTTGTACCTGCAGCTTCGAGAACTTCGAAAGTATTTATTCCCATGATGTCGAAAATTATCGACAATTCGTTCATGAGAGCAATATTAACGTCGCGCTGTGTATTTTCAATAATCTTTGCTGCTTCGGCAACTTTTATTGAACTTGCACGATGAACGCCTGCTTTGATAATTATTTCGTATGTTCTAGCAATTTCTTCAGCAGATTCTTTATCGCAGCCAGAAGTTACCTTTACTATGCTTGTCAAAGTATGAACTTTATCGCCTGGGTTAATTCTTTCAGGTGAAAAACCAACTTTAAAATCATCTACGAATTTTAGACCCGACAATTTTTCAAGAACTGGAACACAGTCTTCTTCTGTGCAACCAGGATATACGGTTGATTCGTAAACAACATAGTCACCTTTTTTAAGGATCTTAGCAACTGTTTCTGAAGCTTTGATTACTGGAGTTAAATCTGGTAACTTGTGTTCGTCAATAGGTGTTGGTACAGCAACGATATGGAAATGGCAATCTTTTAAGTCATCCGGATTTGCTGTGAAAATAATATCACATCCGTCAAAAGCTTCTGACTCAAGTTCATTACTTGGGTCGATGCGGTTTTTCATCATCTCTACTCTCTCGGGTTTAATGTCGAAGCCTACAACTTTTACATGCTTTGCAAATTCCAAAGCTATTGGTAAACCAACATAGCCCAATCCGATAACGGATATCTTTTTCTGTTTGTTAATGATTGAGTTGTACATAATTTTCGTTTAATATATTGTTGTTATTTGATTCACAATAGAAATTGTAAAAATAAATTATTATTTCAATTCTCAAAATGATTTTTGCAATAAAGGGTGATATTCACCAATTAATCCTTTAGACTCAGAATTTCTTATGTCGAAAACTGTCTGAATAGAGTTGCGAGCCTCGTCTAGCCCGAATCCTTTGCCTGATAGAATGTGCTTGTAGCTATCTGTGTGAAGATCGGTAAAGCCATCGCTGAATTCAATTTCTTCGTTTTCCATCTTTATTGAACGATAAGTTCTTTGACCTTTAGCTTTTATTTCTGCGGGTAATAGATTTTCGTCAATTGAAAGTATCCATCTTACTCGAGCTCTTTCAAGCTCAAGAAATCCGGCGGCTTTTTCATTATCGCTACAATGAACAACGCTTGATTTAACGCTTCCAAAAATCCAGCTTAGCATATCAAAAAAGTGAACACCAATATTAGTAGCGATACCTCCTGATTTCTGCACATCACCTTTCCAAGAATAATGATACCATTTTCCGCGTGAGGTTATATATGCTAAATCGATATCATAAATTTTGTCTTTAGGTCCGTTTTCGATTTTGTTTTTGAGATTTATTATTGACTGATGCAATCTCAGTTGAAGAATATTGTATATCTTCTTGCCAGTTTCCTTTTCAATTTCTTTCAGAGCATCAATATTCCATGGATTTAGAACCAAAGGTTTTTCACAAATTGCATTAGCCTGATTTCTTAAAGCGAATCTAATATGTGAATCGTGTAGATAGTTTGGAGAACAAATACTTACGAAGTCAACCTTTTTATCTGTATGACTTAATTTGTAAATATGACGGTCGAATCTTTCAAATTCATGAAAGAAATCTGCATCTGGAAAGTGTGAATCCAAAAACCCAACACTATCGAAAGGATCGAGACATGCTACCAGATTGTTTCCTGTATCTTTAATAGCTTTTACGTGTCTTACTGCAATGTAACCACCTACACCAACCAATGCGAAATTTAAATTTGACATATTATGCTAGTTTAATAACTGTATTTTCTTTCAATTGATATTTTTCTTTGCTTTCGGGACAGATAGCAAAGCCTTCATTGTTAAAACTGAGACGATGACCATATTCGCTCATCCATCCAGATTGTTTTGCAGGATTACCTACAACTAGAGCATAATCGGGTACTGTCTTTGTAACAACTGCTCCAGCTCCAATAAAAGCAAATCGTCCTATATCATGACCACAAACTATTGTAGCATTTGCACCTATTGATGCGCCGTATTTAACAGTTGTTTTCAGATATTCGTTTTTTCTGTTTACAGCACTTCGAGGATTTATAACATTTGTAAAAACCATTGATGGACCCAAAAAGACATCGTCTTCGCAAATTACACCAGTATAAATCGAAACATTATTCTGAATTTTTACATTTTTACCCAAAATAACCTCTGGAGAAACAACTACATTTTGACCGATATTGCAATTTTCGCCGATTTTACAATTTGACATTATATGAGAAAAATGCCATATTTTTGTTCCAGTACCTATTTCACAGCCTTCATCAACTATTGCTGTCTCATGAGCAAAATAATCTTTCGACATAAATATTTTTTTTGCAAAATTAAACAATATTTAGGTATGGCAAAGAGAAAATGCGAAAGACTATGATTTTAAAGTGATTTGTTGCTAAATCAGTCTTTTTACATAATTTTGTCAATATCAAAATAATTACAATGAATCAACTAACTAGAGCCGCCGAAATAATAAAAACAGCTAAATTTCTTACAGCTTTTACAGGAGCAGGCATCTCCAAAGAAAGTGGTATTCCAATATTTCGGGGCGACGATGGCGTTTATTCTAAATATGATCATTCTTTGCTCGAAATAAGGAACTTTACACAACATACCGATGAATCGTGGAAGGCTGTTAAAGCAATATTTTACGACTTCTTTGAATCTGCACAGCCCAACTCTGCTCATTTTGTTCTTGCAGAATGGGAAAAAGCTGGGTTGCTAAAGTATATTGTAACTCAGAATATTGATAATCTACATCAATATGGAGGAAGTGTGAATGTTATCGAGTATCATGGCACCAAGGATTTTTTTGTGTGTCTCAGTTGTGGGACAAAGTACCATCTTAAAGAATTGCTACTTACCGAAGAACCTCCATTCTGCCGACAGTGTAGTGGTTTGTTAAAACCTGATTTTGTGTTTTTTGGTGAAGCAATTCCTGAAAAAGCTGCTTTACTATCGCGAGAGGTTGCAAAACAGTCTGATGTACATTTAATTATTGGAACAACTGGAGAAGTTCAGCCAGCATCGTATATCCCTCAATATGCAAAAAAATCTGGAGCAGTAATAATTGAAATCAATCCAGAGGAATCGCGTTTTACAAATACTATAACTGATATTTTTATAAAAATGAAAGCAACTGATGCATTAACTGCATTAAATGAATTAATCAAAATCTAAACTGTGCAATAATTTTACTTTTAATTGAATATGAAAATAGTTTTTGTCGAACCAATTGGTGTAAATAAGGAGGAGTTGGAAAATGCAAAATTGTATTTCGAATTACAGGGGCACGAGTTTGATTATTTTACTGACCGCAACGAAAATTACATAGAAATAGTCGATAGAGCAAGGAATGCAGATATTTTAACGGTTAGCAATATTCCAATAAATTCCCAGGTTATTAATTCTTTACCAAATCTAAAGTTGATAAATGTTGCCTTTACGGGTGTTGACCATATTGACTTGGAAGCATGTAGAAATCGCAAAATTGCAGTTTGTAATGCAGCTGGGTATTCCACAACGGCAGTATCTGAGTTGACAATAGGCTTGGCAGTCGCTCTTTTAAGAAATATTCAGGCTATGGATATTCAAACAAGAATTCCAGCTGGTAGAGATAATTATCTTGGTACTGAACTTAATGGTAAAACTGTTGGAATTGTGGGTACTGGTCAGATTGGTATGGCTACAGCAAAGCTATTTTCTGCTTTTGGATGCAAGATAATTGCATGTCGTCGCTCAGAGAGAAATTCTGATTTTATAAAATATGTTTCATTGGATGAACTATTCAGATGTTCAGATATTATCAGTCTTCATATCCCATCAACAGTTGAAACGGCAAAACTCATTAATGAGGAGTTACTATCGAAGATGAAAACTAGCTCTGTAATAATAAACACTGCACGTGGGCAGGTGATTGATTACTTGGCACTCACTAAAATGCTGATTTCTGGTAAAATTGCGGGTGCTGCTATAGATATTTATGAAACCGAGCCACCAATCTCAGACAGTCATCCACTTTTATCGGCACCAAATACTATTTTACTCCCACACATAGCTTATGCTACAAAAGAAGCAATGTTAAAAAGGTTTGAAATAGCAAAGTCCAATATAGAATTCTTTCTGAACGGGATCGTTCAAAATCGGATTCTGTGAGAAAGAATTAAACCAGTTGGTTATTAATACTGATAAGCGTGTTGATTTTAAGTGCTTTTTTTAACATCGCGCTTACACCACAATATCTTTCTTCTGATAAAGAAACGGCTTTTTTCACACTTTCGGCTGATATGTTTGAGCCATTTATTTCGTAGGTAACAGTAATTTCGAAATACTGCTTTGGATGTTCGTCTGTTAAGTTGCCATCTACTTTAACATTTAAGCTGTCAAATTCAACACGCATTTTTTTTAAAATTGATACAACATCCATTGCTGTGCAGCCACCCAAAGCAGCTAAAATTAGTGGTTTTGGTCGTGGACCAGAATCTTCACCTCCATTTTCGGGTTTTGCATCAATCTGCAGAAAATGACCATCTACCTCAGAAGTGAAAGACATTTTATCGTTCCATTTTACGTTTACGGTATCCATATATTAGCGTTAAAAATTCAATGTATAACAAGAAGCTATCTGCAATGTTTATTTTTTCTTCTTTGATTCTCCCTCTACGGAATAACCGAATTTGCCTATTTTTTTTCCGACGGAGTAATATTTGCCATGCATATATGTCATCATTTCGGCATTAGAAAGTTGAAATGCATCATTAGATTTGTCGAAATGTGCTTCGTCGGCATTTACAGCAACTACATCAGCAATAAACATGTCGTGCGAGCCAAGTTCAATAATCTGACTAACTTTGCATTCTATATTTAGCGGAGATTCATCAATAATTGGACAGTTTACAACTCTTGCTTTTCCTGGAGTAAGTTTCATTTCTTTGAATTTGTCGTAGTCTTTGCCCGATTTTACTCCACACCAATCTGTGGCAAATGCAAGTTTCGAAGTTGTGAGATTAATTACAAATTCACCTGTTTCTTTTATTATTTTGTGGGAATGTCGGTTTTTGCGAACAGAAATATAGCACATTGGAGGTTCTGAGCAAATTGTTCCTGTCCAGGCAACAGTTATAATATTGTAGTTTTCGGGTTTGTCACCACAGCTTACCATAACTGCTGGTAAGGGATAAATCATTGTCCCTTTTTTTAGTTCTCTTTTTGACATCAATAATTGTTTTTGCTGGGAGATTAGTGATTAATTCTACCCGGTTCTAATTTATATAGGAAATAGAATGAGGTAGGTTTTTGCATTGGGTAATTAATAGCATTATAACTCGAACTATCGTTGCAGAACTTGATTGCTTCGTAGTTTATAAACAAATTCTCGGGATAGTTGGTGATTTTCTTGGCCCAGAACTCATTTTCGATGTTTTTAGCAGTGACCATGGTTTCATCAAAAGAGTATGTGATTCTGTTTTTGAAAACTAGTGGGCTGGACTCTTTAGTAAACTCAGACGAAACAATTTGTTTTGCTGTTGGAAATCTCCAAAGTACACAGTCGCGAAATACTTCATTTTGTAAATCAAATCCATACACAAGTTTTGAACACTTAGGGGGAATGCAAATAATTCTTTCTTCAAGAAAAGTCACAATTTCTTCGGATTTAACCATAACTTTTTTATCGGAGACACCAGGAAGCTTGATGCTGCTTTGTTCAATAATTGTTTCGTCGGTAGCAGAACTAAAAAAAGATATTTTCGGACTGCTAAAGTTTCTGTTTTGGAAATAGGTGTAGGCAAACCCGTTGATTATGAGATGCGACCTTTTTAAATCGATGAAGACATCTTTTGTTGATTTGTTATAAACTATAAAGCTTCCATTTCCACGATTTCCCCACAGATTATAATTAATTTGAAGGTCTTCGTTCTCAAACAGCATAAATTCTCCAGGAATTGATTCAGAAACTGGAACAGTTTCAACTAACTGGTAATAATTCTGTGGTGTACATGCTGCGAAAAACAGTAAAATAATGGCCGGAATAAATAATTTCTTGTTCATGCTGATATGCTTAAGCGTTAAGTATCTGTAAAAATACAAAAACTTTTGTTTCAAAACTAATAAGAAAAAAAATAAAAGAAGATTTAATGAAATTATAATTTGGGTTGAGCGACTATTTTGTGCGAAGCCTTTTTTCCCACATCCAAGCTGATTTTACAGTCTCATCAAGACTGATTTTTGGAGTCCAGCCTAATATCATATTTGCCTTGGAAGAGTCGGCCCAGACTTTTTCGACATCACCTGCGCGACGACTTGTAATCTCATAATTAAGCTTAACACCAGTACTTCTTTCAAATGACTGTATAATTTCTAGCACAGAGTTTCCTATCCCAGTTCCAATATTAAAGATTTCGGGATTTTCTAAATTTCTAGACTCCAAAAGTCGTATAACTGCAATAACATGAGCCTTTGCCAAATCTGTTACGTTTATATAATCGCGTATTGCTGTTCCGTCAGGGGTGTCGTAATCCGATCCAAAAACCATAAGTTTTTCGCGTAAGCCAATGGCTGTTTGAGTTATATAAGGTAGCAGGTTATTAGGTATGCCTAGTGGTAACTCTCCAATCTCAGCAGAGTGATGTGCCCCAATAGGATTAAAATATCTCAATAGTATTGCTTTTGTTTCAGGATTGGATTTTATACAATCTTCAATAAGTTCTTCACTTATCTTTTTTGTATTTCCATAAGGTGATTCTGGTCTTACTACGGGTGACTTTTCGGTGACTGGCAATGATTCGGGTTGCCCATAAACCGTGCAGGATGAAGAAAAAACCAGATTCTGTATATTGTTTTTTTGCATTTGATCCAATACATTAATCAAACCATCAAGATTGTTTTTATAATACATCAAGGGTTTTTGTACCGACTCCCCAACTGCTTTGAATGCAGCAAAATGAACAACCGCAATTGCATCTTTGTGTTGCGAAAAAACACTTTCCATCTCGTCTTCATCGGCAACGTCTGCCTTGTAAAATTGAGGTTTTTTACCAGTAATATTATAAATTCCATCGAGTACTTCGATTTGAGAATTTGATAAATTATCGATAATCACAACTTCAAAACCAGAGTTTTGAAATTCTACAACTGCATGAGACCCTATATATCCGGTTCCACCGGTAATGATAATTTTGGGCATAAAATTATAATTTACAAAACACAAATTACAAAAAACAAAACAAAAATGACAAATTTCAAATCCCAAAACACAAATCTCAAACCATAGCGAATCCCTTTGGAGCTTGTTTTTTGTTTATTGGTGCTTCCATTGGAACTTGTTATTTGGGTTTTATACTGTTTATTTCGCAACGACCAAATAATAATTCTTTTTTCCTTTTTGCACTAATATATATTTGTCTTTTATGAGATAATCAGTATTTATAACGCCGTTTTCTTCATTATATTTTTCTTTGTTTATTGCAAGTCCATTGCCTTGAATTGTTCTGCGCAATTCTCCTTTTGAAGGGAAAATATTGGTTTTTTCGGCAAGTAGATCAGCAACAGAAATACCTTCTACAATAATTTGTTTATTAATATTAAATACAGGAACACCATCGAAAACACTCAACAATGTTTTTTCGTCGAGGTTTCTTAAAGCATCGCTGGTTGCATTTCCAAACAAGATATTTGATGCTTCAACTGCTGCTTCGTAATCCTGACGAGAGTGAACCATTACAGTAATTTCTTCAGCAAGTCTTTTCTGTAACAAGCGTAGGTGTGGTGCCTGATTATGGTTTTCGGTAAGCTCGTTTACAACAGATTGAGACAACACAGTGAATATTTTAATGTATTTTACTGCATCTTCGTCTGATACATTGAGCCAGAATTGATAGAATGCATACGGGCTTGTTCTTTCTGGATCGAGCCAAATGTTGCCCGACTCAGTTTTGCCAAATTTTCCACCATCTGCTTTGGTTATCAGTGGGCAGGTAAGAGCAAAGGCTTCACCTTGTTCTTTACGGCGAATTAGCTCAGTGCCCGTGGTAATATTTCCCCACTGATCGCTGCCACCCATCTGAAGTTTACAGCCGTATTCCTTGTAAAGATGCAGAAAATCGTATCCCTGAACCAACTGATAAGTGAATTCGGTAAATGACATTCCACTTTTATCGTCACCAGTTATGCGTTTTTTTACTGAATCTTTGGCCATCATATAATTTACTGTGATATGCTTTCCTACATCCCTGATAAAATCAAGAAAAGAAAATTTGCACATCCAGTCATAATTGTTGAGCATTAGAGCTTTTGTCTTATCATCGGTATCGAAATCAAGAAATTTGCCGATTTGGGTTTTTATCGCCTCCTGATTATGTCTTAATGTTTGTAAATCGAGAAGGTTTCTTTCTTGCGATTTGCCGCTAGGATCACCAATCATACCTGTTGCTCCCCCTAAAACTACTGCAGGACGATTGCCGCTTAGTTGTAAGTGCTTCAACATCATTACGCCCACCAGATGACCAATGTGCAAAGAGTCTGCTGTAGGGTCAATGCCAACATATGCTGTTACGAATTCTTTTTCGAATAATTCCTCTGTTCCTGGCATAACATTGTGTATCATGCCTCTCCATTCTAATTCTTTTACAAAACTCATTTCTACTTATTTTTGAACTATAAATTTTCTATTAAATGTTTTTCCGTTAAATCGATTTTGACCTGAGACGACATACAGACCATTAGGCAAATCTCCTAGTTTTATGAGCATATAATCTGATTCATTTTTTTCTTCAGATTTATAGACTTCCTTTCCTGTGATGTCAGTAACTTTTATTTCCCCAATAAATTTCTCACCAGTACTTACATAAAAGTCGCCGTTGTTAGGATTTGGGTAAACTGAGGCATTGTTTACGACAATGTTTTGTTGAGTTTTTGTGTAAGCATCCCAGTCGTAAATGCCAAGTGAGTACTCACCATTTTTTAGTGAATCAACAGTCAGTTTCTTCATTGTTGTTTGGTTTATACATGGCTCAATTGACCACTCAGTTGCTCTATCTGGACGATAAAGTAATACAATAGAATCGAGGCT
>CAZOHR010000053.1:0-1958 GCA_964579045.1 uncultured Bacteroidales bacterium
TGGGAAGCAAAGAATTTTGAACTAGTTCTTGATTTAGAACAAGCAACTCAAGCAAAAACAATAGAGATTTCAACCTTATACGATCCCAAAAGTTGGATTTTGCATCCTGCATCAGTAAGCTGTTATGTTTCAGAAAACGGCACAAATTACAAACTTATAGAGAAGCAAACAGTGGCTGGCGACCAGCGCAAAGAAACCGAAGTTGTAAATCGCACTTTTGCATTTAACACCACTGGAATAAAATACCGCTACGTTAAGTTTGACATAAAAGGCACTCTTAAACTCTTCGACTGGCATCCATCTGCTGGCGGCGGCTCGTGGGTGTTTGTGGATGAAGTGGTGGTGAAGTGATTCCACATTGTGCATTTTTGTTTGATTATAAACTACAATATTGTTTGATTGTAAACTACATTATTGTTTGATATTAAAATACACTTTTGTTTGATTGTATCAAACAATTTTGTATTTTTGCAAAAAACACTTATCAATATGATACTCGAAAGTACAATACGAGAAACTGTGGAATATCAGAAGCTGCAACTTTCAACAATAGGAAATGGTTTTCCGAGAGAAAGAAAACCTGGCTTAAAAAGCATATCAACACATGCTCTTATAATTTCTGGCATAAGACGTTGTGGTAAAAGCACCTTGGCACATCAGATAATGGAGACAATGCAGTCGGATAAAATTCTTTATTTAAATTTTGAGACGCCTCGACTTTATGGATTTTCGATGAATGATTTTTCTCGTTTAGACAACATAATTGCAGAAAAACAAGCCTCAATACTGTTTTTTGACGAAATACAAGATGTTGAAGGTTGGGAAATATTTATCAGACAAAAACTAGATGAAAAATTCAAAGTAATAATAACAGGATCCAATGCAAGGCTGCTTAGTTATGAGCTTGGAACCAAATTAACCGGCAGACAGATAACTTATGAACTTTTCCCATTTTCATACAGTGAGTATGTTTCTTACAATAATTTAAAGCCTTCACTAGAATCTTTTAACGAATATTCAACTTATGGCGGATTTCCCGATTATTTGACCAATAGAGATGAAGACATCCTAACCTCCTTATTTGATGATATTTTGGTAAAAGATATAATCGTAAGGCATGGCATAAAAGATAGTTTAAATATAAAAAGATTGTCAGTATATTTATTTAACAATATCGGCAACAGAGTTACAGCCACAAAACTAAAGCAGACTTTTTCTGTCTCGGCAACCAGCACAATTATGTCGTGGTTCTCATTTCTTGAATCGACATACTTAATATTTTTTCTCCCTATGTACAGCCACTCAACAAAAGCTCAACTAATAAATCCCCGGAAGGTTTATTGCATCGACAACGGTTTACTAAATGCGATAACTACAACAATTACAAAAGATGATGGTCGAAAGCTAGAAAATATGATTTTCATGCATTTGAGAAGATCTTATTCCGAATTGTTTTATTTTGACGAGGGCGGAGAATGTGATTTTGTTGTAATGAAAAATTCTAAAGTCGAAATGCTTGTGCAAGTTTGCCATTCATTAACTCAGGACAATCTCGACCGTGAAGTTAATGGTTTGCTAAAAGCAATGAAATTTTTTAATTGTAAAAATGGAAAAATTGTTACGCTTAGTGATAAAGACAAAATCACTGTTGATGGATTTGACATAGAGGTTGTTCCAGCTTACAAGTTTATCCAATAGAATATTAAACAAAAACCAAATATTGAAATGAATCAATTTTTCACTGCAGCAATTTTAATTTTTACGACATTTTCGATGCATGCACAGATTTACAAAGATCCATCGCAGCCAATTGAAGTACGAGTACAAAACCTTTTGTCGTTAATGACTCCTGAAGAAAAATTCAGGCAATTGTTTATGATTCCTGGTGAAATTGGTGCTGATTCATCACTTTACAAAGCAGGAATTTTTGGTTTTCAGGTTAGCACGACCGGACAAAA
>CAZOHR010000053.1:2058-11963 GCA_964579045.1 uncultured Bacteroidales bacterium
CGTACCGAAGAAACTTACGGCGAGGATCCATTTTTAGTATCCGAAATGGGAGTTGCTTTTGTATCTGCTTTTGAAAGTAGAGGAATTATCACCACTCCAAAACATTTTGTTGCAAATGTTGGTGATGGTGGACGCGACTCCCATCCTATTCATTACAACGAGCGCTATATGCGGGAAATCATTCTTCCTCCTTTTCAAGCTTGCTTTGAAAGAGGTGGTTCGCGCTCAGTAATGACTTCATACAATTCTTATGATGGAACTCCTTGTACCGCAAATGACTGGCTTTTAAACACAATTTTAAAAGACGAATGGGGTTTTAAAGGCTTTGTAATTTCAGATGCTGGAGCAACTGGTGGAGCAAATGTTTTACATTTTACAGCTTCTGATTATGCTGATGCTACAGCAAAATCAATTTCTGGTGGACTTGATGTAATTTTTCAGACAAGTTCTGAGCACTTCAAGCTTTTCTCACCGCCATTCTACGATGGAAGTATTAGCACACAAACGATTGACGAAGCTGTTGCACGAGTTTTAAGATTGAAATTCGAACTTGGGTTATTCGAAAACCCATACATTAATGCAAGTCAAGCTACCAGCTCAAATGGAAATCAAAAAAATAAGGATTTGGCAAAAAAAGCAGCTCTAGAATCTATTGTTTTGCTTAAAAATAACAATTCTGTTTTACCGATTTCAAAAACCATAAAGTCAATTGCTGTAATTGGTCCCGATGCCGACGCAGCCCGACTTGGTGGATACAGCGGTCCAGGAAATGAAAATGTTAGCATTCTTTCTGGCATTAAAAATCTTGTTGGAAAAGATGTTGAGGTAAAATATACATTAGGTTGCAATCGCGAAAATATCGAATTTGTAACTGTTCCGCCAAAAGTTTTTACTTGTAAAATTGATAACAAATTTCAATATGGGCTCAAGGGCGAATACTTCAACAATGTAACACTAACGGGTTCACCTGTTTTTACACGCTGCGATAACCAAATAAAATTTCAGTGGACCTTATTTTCACCAGATCCCGAAAAACTGAGCTACGATTTTTATTCTGTTCGCTGGACAGGAAAACTCAAAGCCCCAGAAACTGGCACATTTAAAATCGGAATTGATGGTAATGATGGTTACCGATTATACATTGATGGAAAGTTAATTATTGATAATTGGACAAAGCGAACAAGACAAATAACGGTAACAGATTTTGCATTTGAACGGAATCGTGAATATGACATTAAAATAGAATTTTACGAGCCGGTCGGAAACGCTTGGTTTAATCTTGTATGGAACGTTGGAGTAAAAAACAATCAGGATTCAGAAATCGCAAAAGCAGTCACACTTGCACAAGAATCCGACATTGCAATTATTGTTGTAGGAATCGAAGAAGGCGAGTTTCGTGACCGCGCTTATCTCAATCTGCCCGGTAAGCAGGAAGAACTAATAAAAAAAGTAGCTGCAACTGGAAAACCAGTAATTGTTGTTTTGGTTGGTGGATCGGCAGTAACAATGAACAATTGGATAAACGAAGTTGATGGAATTATTGATGTTTGGTATCCTGGCGAACAAGGTGGGAATGCAGTTGCCGAAGTGCTTTTCGGAGATTATAATCCTGCCGGTCGTTTACCAATTACTTTTCCAGTTTTTGAAGGTCAACTGCCATTAGTATACAATCATAAACCAACTGGTCGTGGTGACGATTACAACAATCTTACTGGACAACCTCTTTTCCCATTTGGATTTGGTTTAAGCTACACAAGTTTTGAGTACTCCGACATTAAATTGGAGAAAAACAAAATCTCAAGAACCGATTCAACTTATGTTTCGGTAAAAGTCACAAATATTGGCAAGATTGCTGGAGATGAAGTAGTTCAACTCTATTTGCGTGACGAACTTTCATCAGTTGCAAGACCTGTTATCGAATTAAAAGGATTTGAAAGAATAAATCTGAATCCTGGCGAAACAAAAGAAATACGATTCCTGATTACACCCGAGATGCTTTCTATGTTAGATATTGATCTAAAGAAGATAGTTGAACCCGGCCTGTTCAGAATTATGATTGGGGCATCCTCGAAGGATATAAGGCAGAAGGTCAGGTTTGAGGTTTCGGAATAAGAGTTAGAATGAATCCGCATTTTTAATCTTTTTAAATCCTTACTTTGGAAAAAACAAAGCTATAGCAATCCAAGCAAAACTTTAATCATAAACTTCAAAAAAAATATTTCTAAACAAATACTTGCCAATAGATTAAGATTTCTGTATCTTTGTTTATAATTTAATATTAGCAACATGGGGCACATAACCTTTGAAATAGATAATAACAAAGATTTGAGATTGCTTATTACTATCGCTGAAAAATTAGGCATTACTAAATTCTTTTTCACTCGCGAATTAAAAGCAAAACCAACTGAACTAAATAAACTTTTTAAGATTATTGATAAAGGTGTTGACATCTCTAATTTTGGGGATATTAACGAATGGCAGAGGAATACCAGAGCTGACAGACAAATTAATCTGAATAATTTATGATTCTTCTTGACAGTAATATCCTTATTTATGCAGCATCTGATCAGTATAAGTATCTTCGTGAGTTACTAAAGAATTCCGAAAGTTCTTGCTCAATAATTTCACAATTAGAAGTGTTGGGCTATCCTAAAATCACTCCCGAACAGACCAAATTCTTTGAAACCATGTTTCATATTACTGACATAATTCCTATTACCGAAGATATTATTAAACAAGCTATTGTTTATCGTAAAAAACACAACATGTCTGTTGCAGACGCAATAATTGCCGCAACTTCTAAAATTTATAACGCTGTGCTTTATACAAACAACATAAAAGATTTCGAACATATTTCTGACATCGTAATCTTAAATCCGATTAAATAAGCCCCCAGCTGGCTCGGCATCCTCGAAGGATATAAGGCAAAGAACAATTCTTACAATTCTGGAATAACTTATTCCACCACAAATCTTCCGGAGCCAGTTTCAGTATCTTCGCAAATAAGTCTAAAAAAATACATACCTGCAGGTTTGCCAGCATTATTTAAATCAACAGAATATGATGTAATATTATCTATCTGCTCAACCAGTTCACCAGCAATATTATAAATCAAAATGGAATGACTTTTAAGATATGGATTTGCAAAATTTATTTGACAAAATTCGCTACAAGGATTTGGATAAACCTTAACCTGATCTGCATAAACAATGGCGGAACTTTCAGAGGATACTCCAGTATAATTTATTCTGAACTTAATCGAATAAGTAATTGGCTCATACATATCATCAGGAATGTCAACTTCGATATGCAAAATAGTTTTACCGTCAAAATACTCAACTGCAGGTATTACTAATTCATATTTACTAGATGATTGAATAACTTCAAAAGAAGTAACGTCGCTGCAATACCATGGCAGTTCCACAGGATAATAAATTCGGGTATCTCCAAAGTGAAACTTATCCCACATTGGCCAGTAACCATCTGGTTTATTAAATCCGAGAGTTATATCCAGAGTTGTGCCATCAACAGAATCTAATTCCGCAGTTGTAATTTTAATCTCTTCAGTATGATCGTTTGCATAAGGATTGAAAAGTGGGTCGCCAAAATATATTCTATTAGCCTTACCACCAAGCATATAGGTAGCGCCAGAGTATTCATAAGGGTCAAATGTTCCAGACTCTAGTACATCAGAAAAATAAGTTGATTCGCCATGCTCAAATATTCGGAGATTCGGACGATTGCCTAAAAACCCCATTACAACTCCGTCAACCGATCTTTTATGAATATCTCCTAGTGGCTCATCATACAAAAATGCATTATATACATCCTCGCCTTGGTCGTTTGCATTATTGGCACCACATGGAGCAAAATAACCAGTAATACCAGTGTTTAATATTGAAAGTGCAAAACTAAAAGTATCGCTCATTGTATAAAACTCTACAAGCCCTTCAGTATCACCAAAAGTTGCCTCAATATCACCTTCGACCATTACCGATTTGGTTTCGCCAGAATGACAAGCTCCATTAAAGGCAACTGCAGGATAAAGATTTAGTGGAGCAATATCATAACTCGATAAGCCTGCACGAGCATAAGCCGGATCTTCAATTTTCGCCTCATCATAAAGCCACGACGGTGGATCGCATGACATATTTCCGCCATCGAAAAGCCATAGCATGTGAGCATCGCCATTCTGTCCAATATCGAGCAATTTATTATTCTCCATGTATGATGAATTTGCTAAAAAGAAATCTCTGCCAGATCCATCATCATTAGTTTCGAGCCATATATCAGACTCAAGGTTGGTATTTAACAAACTCTCCCAACCGCTTGAACCTTCATACACCAAATTTAAAGTAGTGGCAACATATCCACCAATATTTAGCGGAAAGTCCTCAATATTTTCGCTTTCTGCCTGAATTATCCGGTTAACAAAATTCAAAGCATCATCGGCAGTAGCTCCAGTAATAAAACCATAAGAGAAATCGCTAAAAGGATCATCATCAAGCATAGTGCTCATCATAAGGAACTCCCGAATAAAGTTGATATGCAGTTCTTCTGGTTTTAAGACGACTGCAACGTATCGAGGATTCACACTAATGAGCTCAGACAAAATCAAATCTACGTTTTCTGGGTCAAAAACAATAATTTCCGCATCACGATAATCAGCTAGAGCATATGCAGAATGGAAGAAATCGTCGGTGACATTGTCGATTGATGTTAGAACTATGTAATTCTGACTCTGAGAGAATTTCCCAATACAAAGTAGCACAAGAATTAAGGCTAAACTGACTAATAAATTTTTCATAATTGCTGGGTTTGAGGGATACAAGCTTATTTCATTTGTAAAGATAAGCAAATAAACCAAACGACAACATATTACAATGTCATTTAATGAAGATTATATTATCTCTGCTGAGATTTATTAAGCAGTTATGGTTTTACAATGATATCAACTAACAGCAATATCACCAAACCTAAGCATGTGAGAAATATTTACTTTTCAATAACAGATGTCCCAAAACATCTATTCCTCTGCATCCATAAACTCCTCATGGTCCACATAGGCTTCTTTTCGATGTCCAAACAAAGAAATAATTTTTCCAGTAAGGAATCCAAAAATAAGTGCAGAAACAATTGTTATAAATATTGCGGAAAGTTGATCGGCAATATTTAATCCGTTAACAACAACCATTGCAGCAAAACCGCCAAGAAGACCTGGTAAACCGTGAAGATTTGTGACGCCACAAGTATCAACGATTTTCATAAGTTTTTTCTGTTTGCCTTGAATAATTGCAAATCCTATAGTTGAAATTGCACCAGCTAAAAGACCAATAACCAATGCTTCGATGTGCGTAGCATGATCACAGGTAGAGCCAATTGCAACACCACCAGCTAGAGCAGCATTAGCAATATCAGCAATATTTATCTTACCACGAATAGAAATAGAAACTATATATGTAATTAATGTTGATCCGCACAATGCTAAGAAAACATTTACAACAGTATGTGGTATTGCCTCCAACGGAACCAGTGCAGCACAAAAGCTCGGCCAGAAAACCCACAGAACCATACTTCCTAAAATAGAGTATCTATCACTGGTAGCATCTGCCTCTATTGGTTTTTCAAGCTCTTTTTTTGTCGTCATCGACATTGCAACAGCAAGTCCGAACAATGCTCCATAAGCATGAATGACTATTGATCCACCAGTGTCAGCTACGCCATCTTTAATTAGACCCAAACCGTTTTCAATAATAACCCACTCATTCAACATGTAAAAAGGAACAAAGATTAATCCCAAAATAATGTACTGAAACATTTTTAAACGGCCTAAAACTGCCCCAGCAGCAATTAAAAGACTTGCAGCAGCAAATTCGGCCAGAATAAGTTCTTCAATCTCAGTACCATGTTCATGAAATAATGCAGATGTGTGAATTAAGAAATAAAGTGGAAGAGAAATACTTACCAACAAGAATGTTGCAGTAAGTGCAGAACGTCCGTATTTCTTAATAAACACCATTAAAAAACCGAAGCCGATAAGCAACATAGCCATAATATGTATTGCTCTGTTATACTGTTCGATTTCTAAAAAAGATGCGAGGTTTGCTTTGGTAACTTCCTGTGCAAACACGCTGATAGATGAGCCCAATAGCAATAGCGCAAGAGCTACAAATTTCACAATTGTATTCTTCATAAATTTATTTTGTTGGTTCGAAACAAAGATAATATTATGAAAAATTCAATAAATGCTTAGTGTCATGTATTATTTATGTTTAACAACCTGAAATAAAGGAAATATGTGGTTTTACTATGGCTACTTTTTATTGAATTTATTCTCGTTTTCTAAATATCTAAAAGCAGAAATATTCTTTATAAGATCAAGCGGTAAAGGCTTATCAATTGGAAACTGCACAGAGCCTTTCCCCTGCTTGTACCCAGAAAGTTCCTGTCTAAACTCATAATGTCCAGTTGGTGTAGCATAAAACCCTATATGATTTTTGAATGCTGCGAAATACACTAAGACTTTTCCATTACTTCTAAATGCGGGCATTCCATAACTTATAGCTTCAACGGCTTTTGGCGCTCCTTCTTTAACTGCTTTACGCATCTGATGCAATAGAATTTGTGTTGATTCGGGAAAACCAAGAATATATTCATCTATTGTAGTTACCATGTTATTCAAAAATATTTAAGCTTAATAATCTAGTGATTTGCAATATAATCATCCAATTCTTTATGCCATACATCTGGATTCAAATTCCCAGGTATTGTATCTTCGACAAACAACAAATCAAGAATATGGCGTGCAATTTTACCACCATTAGAAACAGATTTTATACATGAAATGCAGTAAACAACCACAAAGTCTTCAGGCATTTCATCTGCACGTTTCTTCATCTGTTCTATGACTTTTCCTGTAGGGATAAGACCATAAAAACTATCTCCACAACAAATACTTTTTGTTCTTGTTTTTTCTGGCTCAACAACTTGAATATTCATTTTATTAAGCAAACTTCTAATTGCTACATGAACTTCTTCATTCTCTCGTGTTGGGCAGGCATCAAGAATTGACATTTTCTGTCCTTTATAATCGGGAAACTTGAATATGTTTGATTTGTTTTTGTCAAGAAACTCCAAAAATGAAATAGTTGAAGTATTCTTGTAATTATTTCCATAACGCTTGTCACAGCCAGGACAAATATTTACGACTAATGTTTCTTCAATAAACTGTGGGTCGTGATGACAACAAATATTTAAAACTTCAATATCCTTAAAGGATTCGTTAAGAATAGGTAGTATTTTTTTTACAGTTTCAGGTTTGTAAAGCATCAAACCACAACCTGGAGCAAAGACAACTTTTTTCATATTTTTCAGCATTTATCACAAAAGGATTAAAGAAAGTAATGATTATTTGTAACTAAACAATCAAGACATTACTGCACATTGTAATCTTAAATTTCTTTCATTTTACCTAAAGTCAAGAGAACCTTTTTAATTTCGTCTGGCTTCTGTGTTCCGATTAAAAGCTTTTTACCACTTATAAATTCTAGCTGCAATCCCATATTTCCAGAAACATTGTAAGCCATATCCGACTTAAATCCACGCAAGCCCCAACCACCATACTCTCCGATAGGACTATACTTGCGAACTATTGAAGTTTTAATATCATCCCATGGCAAAAACTTAACTTTTAAATGAAAAGGAAAAAATCTGATATAAATTCCTTCAGCTGAGATTTGAGTTTCGAGCTTTAAAGAAATAAATAACAATGAGAAGATAACAGCCGCCGCAAATGATATTATTAGGGATACATCATTCATAGGGTTATTGCCAAAAGGAATACCAGCAAATAATTGCATACAGATTGCAATAAGAAACGTCGTATTGATTCCAATCAGTATTAGCCAAATCCACCACTGTTTGAATTTTTGCTTTTCCGAAAAGAAAATCTGTTTCTCCATTTTAATAAGTTTATTTATTCACTGCTAAGATACACAAATTCTAATTATTGAACTGAATATCATAACAATATAATGAGAAGAAGAAAAGGTAACAAGAAAAGTATTAGACAATTAAATACTCAAATTATAGCAATTGTACTTCTTTCGACTCTAGTTTGTTATCATTCACTGATTATGGTAGCTTTTATATCTAATTTAAGATTTAGTTCTACTGCCACTGGCACACCATCTTTAGTTGCTGGTTTCCATTGCGAAGTACTATTATTCAAAGTATAGCTTGCTTCTACATTTCCATAGCTGTAAGAATCGTTTTTAACAACGCACAAGCACTTGCCCTCTGCTGATATTACAAAATCCAAATCAATATTAATATCCATATAAGTATCTGAATAATAACTTGTTATGGTTTCGACAAAATCTTTCCATCCCTCATCAAATGTTGTATTTTCTTCAGGTTCGAAAATAGGGTAAGTATCTGGGTCTGCGCATGTTTTAGTAAATAACATTCCCAAATCATCATAACATGGACTAACAACATCTATTTCCTTACCATTTTGATAAAAACTTTCAATACTAAAGTCGCTGTATTCTTCCTCAATGGTCGAATCATAAGGAACTTCAATTACCTCAATAGGCTTTTCGGCAATAAACCAACTAATCTCTGGTCTAAGAGACATATCATCACCTTGTTTGATTCCTACAAAACCAGCTAAAAACTGCATATCAAAATCCTGATTATAATATTTCCATTTAAAATCACATCCTGCCAAACCTGAATTAAAATCGGCACTAGTCATTCCAGTGTAATAATATTCCATTTCCTCATCCTGCATATAAATATCGTAGTCAAGGTAAGGATTTACATACTTAGAGTTATCGTCTCGCTCAAGATATGGAAAGAACTTTATTATCCATCCAGAGACGGTATTTCCGCCACTAGATCCTTGCCATTTGTAAAATGATTTCCAGAAATCAGTATTGACATTCCCGGTTGATGATTTGTAGATTTCATCCACAACTGGTTGTAATTCATCAATCCAAAAGTCAAGACCATACTTTCTCAATTCAGGGAGTTGATCTTTTATCCATTTCCAATCTTCGGGTTTACCTTCAAGAATAACATAAGGAATACCACATGCAGTTAGAATATCATAACTATAGTACTCACTCATTGCATCCATCAAGGTTATCTTATAACTAATCGAAATATTTTCGGTGGTTGTGCTAAAGTCATGAGTAAATAGACTGTGAGTGTTGCGATTTAATGTATGTTTAATTTCGTCAGAGAATACTGGGAAAACTTCTGCCCATTTGTTTGTCATCTCACCTTTAACAAAGTCATCTCTTTGAACAACAATTCTCGTTTTACTTTCTGCTGAATACACATCATTCTTCAAGCTATCAGAATAGAAATAAAAATGTTTCGACAGGCCCTGCAAAATCATTAACCATACCATGTCGGGACTTAAGACGATTGGCCTGTGGTGAGCAAAACTATAATGTAAGGCTCCAATAACTGGATGAATTTTTGTATGAACGAGCATATCATCAAATGTTCCTAATGGCAATGCTTCTACGTTACCAGCTGATAAATCAGCAGCAATATCAAAATATTTAGTTTCTTCCAATTTTCTTACTGGAAGCTCCACATCAGATACAGGGATAATAAGTTTATCATTTTTAGATTCAACTTTAATATAAATAGGCTTTATTGAATCAACTGTCTGGCATTTTAGTGCTGCATTATTAAGCATTACAAGTCCAATCAGAACAATTGCTTGTGAAATTCTCGATAGGCTAAATACTAATTTCATATTATTTGTATCAGAAGTTATTAATTAAACTAATCTAACTCGAAAAAACTACCAAAGACTGCCAATCTCTCTCCTGTTTCAGCATCAAAAATCTGGAGATAATTTCCATAAGATTCTTCAATATTTTCAG
>CAZOHR010000053.1:11973-15610 GCA_964579045.1 uncultured Bacteroidales bacterium
TTCTCCTTCCATAAGGATTTTATCTTTGTACATGCTGAGATAAACAGTATTATAGTATTCTGAATGTGATGCATTTACCTGTTTTACATCTGCTTCCCATTTCATCTTTTTTGTGCTAAGATCAAAACAATATAAACTGGAACCTGTAGAAATGGGATGATAATTTGCAATATAAAGCAGATTTCCTTTCAAAATAAACTCACATGCAGGATCTCCATTCTCGATATCAAATTTATATTTTTCACCATTCACCATTTCAACTTTAAAATTATCATCATCCTGAGTAACAAATCCAGCCAAATTTTCATCATTTTCGTCAAGAATAATTCCGTTTGCTGTTTTATCATACTCAGTAATTGAGAAATCATCCATTGACATTACGATAGTTTTAAACTTATCTGCAAAAGCAATATGTGAGGTAAATATCATTTGAGTAGCTGTAAGTTGTTTATAATACAGATACCTGTTATAATGATTGGTTTTGGGCTCTGGATGCGTTATGTAAGTATGCTCAATTTCCTTTCGTAATAGCTCATTCCCATCTTTATCGTATTTACAAATAATATAATGCGTAGTGTACATATCTTCTAATATCATCATCAAATTAGCTTTATACTGGAATAGATGAATGTAGTATTCGTGCACTTCTGGTAAAGGTTTTTCGACAGGCAGATTGATGATTTTCAACAACTTACCAGCTTCAAAAATATTGATATTATAAATTCCCTTTTCTTTATTACTATCGACGATAAAAGATCTTCCATTAATAGTTATAGAGTCAGAAAAAGGATTCTCAAACCTGTGAGCATATTTTGAACAGTTTTTAAAATTTTCAGATGGAACGCCATCAATAAGAACTGCATTATTGTTTTTAAGGTCAATATAATAAGCTTGAAAAGGATAGATATCGCTACATTCTTCAGTATTTATTCTAGGGTTACTTTTTTCTTCAGTGTAATTCTCATGCTTACTAATACTCGAAAAAAAGCTTAATAATGCCAGTATTATTATAGTATTCATATTGTAATTTTTTTGTTATTAAATGTTACTTATTTGCTGAAAATGCAAAACTTAAAGTTAGTAAATTAATTAGAGTTTAAACTTATTTTGCGCTGGAGATGAAATAAAAGAATAAACTTCATAAATCCGTAGTCAGAATTTTACTCGTTTCTTAATCGTAATTCTTTGTAAAAGTATAATTCACTGAGAAGCCAACTACTGGCATAACATTTCCATCTCGATAGATTATTACAGCTCCGCCATAAGGAGCAAAGCTTATATTCTCAAAAGGAGTTGCATTTTTAATGAATAGATTTACACCTACTGCGCACGACAACACGATAGGATATTCTGGATACAGATTTAACTCAGCTCCAAGTGGGCTAATATAAGGAGCTACTTCGATAGATTCATTTATTGCGATGTGATAGCTAATTCCTTCGGAAATTAACAATGTGCCAAGTGCTGCTGCTGGGTAACTAGCAGTAACAGCAAGTAAAAAAAGTGCTGGATTAATATGACCAGTCAAATCTCCATTTACATTCTTGCCGATTGCATATTTATAAACAAGGCTTAGATTGTCGGTGATAAATAGCTCACCATTAAGTCCATATTGCGGAATCATTTTGCTACCGAAGCTGGCAACATGTCCGTATGCGCCAATACGAACATCTCCTTTTGTCTGCGCAATTCCAGCAACTGACACAAAAAGAAACAGAACAAAGACTAAAGATTTCAATTTCATGGTATAAAAGCTTAATTTTAAAAATGTCAAGCTGTGAATACTATCAAATTTCGTGCAAAAAAAACATGCTTAAAATTGTTTCAATCTAGGCGAGGTTACCGTATGGAGATTGGAGAATAATTACTGTTAAGTCATGCATTATCTCATATATAGAGTAGAAAATAGAATTGAGAATAGCATGTCTGTTACCACTTCTTTTTTAAATCAGATAATCTTTCTTTGGCAAAATCGTTCCCTTTTAGTGCGGCTTGCTCGTACCAGTAAATAGCTTTGTCGGAATTATAACCGATATCGGAATAATTTTGCTCGTACAAATTGCCGAGCGAGCACTGTGCATCGCTGTTTCCGTTTTTCGCTGCCGCAAGAAAATAATACTCCGCAAGTTTAAAACTAACTGGTGTACCAAGACCTATCAAATATAACTCTCCCAGATAGAAAGAGGCCTTATCACTTCCAGCAATTGCCTCCTTGAGATAAAAATTAAATATTTCATTTGGGTACATCCATTCCGAATTCAATTTATTATAAATTGGTGTTGAATCAGAGTTCTGTGTGTCTCCCATATTTACAAACATGCGATTATCGTAACTTGTTTCAATTGTATAATCTTCACTGCTGAACTGGTCATTATCGATAAAAAAAGCGCCTATCATAGAAATATAATTCATATCACCTTTGATAATTATTGTATCACAACTATTCTCAGAGTTGTCAACAATTCCCATATTTGTCATCTTTATCTGATTCCCATTACCCTCAATAATCATCACATTTCTACTGTTTTTTGAGTTAAAAAAACTATTGAAATACTCCATAACAATTTCATTATCCGTCCCATCAAACACTATCTTATTCTCTGAATTTTGTGAAATATCAAAACTCTGTCCATTTACCTCAATACTATTATTGTTATGATCATACAACTTGTTCGACCTCAGGCTCTCGGCATGCTTACAACTGACAATCAATATTATCATTATCAAAAATAGAAATCTCAACTTCATGTGCATATTATTCTAATTGATACTCCGACTGCTACTTCTTGTTTAATATACAAGTCAAAAACACAGTCAAATCATTTTACTTCAAATATCTGCAAAGTATTTCATTTTCGGGGATATTTTCTGTATCTTCAGGTTTCAATTTTTTAAAATATCTTGCTTTAACAATAAAAGTATCACTAGATTTCCGATATGGCAATCTTAACATAGGTCCATTTGCAACATAAGCCCTACCCTTTTTATCATATGCAAGTACCGATATTTCAGGTTTTTTCGCCAAGATAACACTGTCAATCTGGTATTTTCTATTTCCACCATTCTTACCACGCGACAAGTACATATCATCAGGATATGTCTGACAAACAATTGCTGATCTATATTTTGAAACTTTAATCTTCGGACCATTCTTCTCGCAAATAATTCCCATTGGTTTATCCAAATTTATACCTCCTAATTCATCAACACTAAATTCATAGAATTTTTCATTAGTAGCTGTAATTGTAACATCTGCATCAATCGACTTCCAAATCTTCTCGCCTTTTTTGTTAGTTTTCTCGTAATACAATTTCATTTGGGGATCTGGCTTTCGCCCGTCAGCAACAGGAATCCTGATTGTTACCTTTTGATTACCATTAGGTTGAATCTCTGTTGTTTTATAGGTTGGACTTACATAAATCATTCCTGCAGAACTAAGACAGTTTCCATCTTCGGCTTTAAGACTAGTACTGTCTTTTAAAATGTCGCAAATTGATGTAACTTCTGAAATTTTAAAATCTATTTCTGAAATCTTAACAGGGAAAAATGTCCCTGCATTAATGACAATTTCTGCGCCACTCCTTGTTGTAATTATTGTATCTGACTCAAATTCGAGATACATCTCCCGAGTAGTTTT
>CAZOHR010000054.1:0-11591 GCA_964579045.1 uncultured Bacteroidales bacterium
GACAATCGAAACACAATCATTGTCTAAAGTATCTCGAATAGCCTGCACCTGCGGCAAAATCATTCTACCTTCGGGTGCTTCAATATCAATAGGAGTAATTAAAAGCACAATATCTCCAGGAACCACCAAATCTCCAATCATTGATTTAAACTTCCACGACGATTCTGGAATTAGAGATTGTATTTCAGAAAGAAGAAACTCATTATCAGTGCCTTTAAGTGACGAAAATTCTATTATCGGCACATTATAATCAGTACTTAACTTTTCCAAAAGCTTTTTATCTGCAGCACACACATCCGATTTGTTAAATATGAAGAAAAACGGAGTCCCAAAACTATTCAATTCTTTAATAATCAATTCTTCATAGCTTCCAAATTCATTATCTGCAATAACTATAATCCCTAAGTCGATAGTATCAATAGTTTTAATGCTTTTCCCCGTTCTCAGTTTTCCTAATTCTCCTTCGTCGTCAATACCCGCAGTATCAATAAAAATTACCGGTCCAAATCCAATTATTTCGAATGTTTTTTTTACAGGATCTGTAGTTGTTCCCTTAAAATCGGCAACAATCGAAATTTCCTGACCTATAAGGTTATTAATTAGAGAACTTTTTCCAACATTCCGGCGCCCGTATATACCAATGTGCGGCTTGTTTTCCCTTCCTTTAACCATTTCTTTTTTTTCCAAAATTAACATTTTTGACACTAAGTTTTGTTAAGTTACAAAATAAACTTAAGTTTGTTCAAATTTCATTCTGCTTGTCATGAAAAACTTTTTTGCAACAATACTACTAGTCTTAACCGTAATTTCGGCACTTGCTCAGACTTACGAAAACGGGATTCCTGGGCTAAGGAATTACTCACCAAAGGATTATAGTCAGGAAAGTCAGAATTTTAGTGTTATCCAGGATAAAAACTCTATTATGTTTTTTGGTAATGCAAATGGAGTTATGGAGTTTGACAACACAAACTGGAATATTGTTAAGGTAAACGGAAGGCCAATTTTGGGTATAAATAGCAAAAATGAAATTTATTTTGGAGGTTATAATCAAGCAGGAAAACTCATTTATAAAAACGGACATATTGAAGCAGAATTTTTTAATATGCATGAAGAGTACAAACCTGGTCAAATAAAAAAAGTAGTGGCTTCGATGGACCATGTGCTAATGACCTCGTCGCACCAACTCTTTGTTTACAAAAACGACACGCTAGAATTAGAGCAATCAAATGCAATAGGTATCGATATTTTTGCTTTTTCGGGCAAGACACTTATTTTTGTCCCTGGAAGAGGTTTGTATTTCTGGAATAAAGACAAGATTGATAAGTTTACAGACTTTGCACTATTTGAGAATCTTAATATTGCTGATATCGTTCCTTTAAATGGTAAAGAATTCATCATTAAGTTAGCAGATCAAAAAGGGTTTTTAAAGTATTCTGGTGGAAAACTAGTTCCATTTATAACTGAAGTAGATGACTTTATAAACTCAAATGTTTACTCTAATGGTATATTACTTGACAAAGACAGAATTGTATTTGGGACACTTCACGGAGGACTAGTCTGTATTGACACACATGGTAGTTATTTATTTTCACTTAATAGTGACAGTGGTCTACGCGATAATCAGATTACCGATTTATTTGCGTCTGACGATGGCAGATTGTGGGTAACAACTTATAATGGAATTACTCTTGTTGAGACGCAATCAGATATTAGTTTTTTTGACTCTTCTTTTGGTTTTAGTGGAGCTGTGCTTACCGTGATCCGATTCCAAGGGACTCTTTATGCTGGGACTGCCAATGGTGTATACAAGTGTTATGATGGAAATATTTACGACAATTCGCAAAATGTATTTGATTTTCGTAAAAGATTCGAAAAAGTTGATGGACTTCGTGCTATGTGCTGGAAGTTGTCTGTAATCAACAATGAGCTATATGCAATAACCAGTGAGGGGATTTATAAAATAAAAGACAAATCATCTAAACTGATACTTGAAGGCGACTACAACACCGTATCTCCAATGAGCTATTATCCTGAAAACTACCTTGTTGGCAGCTCTAAAGGGCTACTAATTACCGATTTTAATGCAAATAGTATTGACACAGTGGGTTATTTAAAAGGATTGAATTATAGCATAAGGACTATTTGTGAAGATTATTTTGGTAATTTTTGGTTAGGAACAAATGAAGACGGCTTATCCCGGACAGGTTTTTTCTCCGATTTAAACATTGCTGCAAAACAGACTCATTACACCAGCGAAGATAAGCTGCCGAAAGATTTCGATTGGATTGACGTTTTTCCATCATTTCACGGTATATTGTTTTCTACCAACAAAGGCGTTTATCGATTTAGTTATTCAAATAACCAATTTGAGGCCGACACTTTATTTGGCTTTGATTTTAGTACTGGCAATAATTATGTTTATCCACTTATCGAAGATTCCGAGAAAAACATTTGGTATAGTAGTGTTCATGATGGTCGTTATGAAAGAGAAACTGGTGTGCTAAAATTTCAGGGAACAAACAAGAAATATGTAAGATATTTTAAACCATTTACTCAACTTCGCGAATATGCAATTGAAACTATTTATCCTGAAGGTAATGGTGTTGTGTGGTTTGGGTCGTCCGATGCGTTGATAAGATACAATGGTGAGCAATTAAATGAAAAACCATATGATTTTAATTGCCTGATAAGATCAATTACTATCCATAACGACTCTGTAATATTCTTACAGGCTGGACTTGAAGACCCAGAGCAGGAGCTATCAATAAATTTCAGTGATAAAACTATACGTTTCGATTTCACTGGATTAAGCTACAATACTTTTGGAGAGAACCAATATCAGGTGATGCTTGTTGGCTTCGATGATCATTGGTCGGACTGGACAAAAGAAACATTTAAAGAGTACACATCTTTAGTCGAAAATGAATATGTTTTCAGAGTTAGATCGATGGATGTTTTTGGTAATATCAGTGAGGAAGCAAGTGTCAAATTTGTAGTTAATCCGCCATTTTACAGAACTTGGTATGCGTATATTATTTATATTATTGTTTTTGCCGCAATAATCTATCTAATCTTAAAACTGAATGAATTAAGACATGCTAAAGAACGTTTCAGTCTTGAGAAGTTAGTGGAAGACAGAACAAATGAGCTTGCATATCAAAAAGAACAAACCGAGCAACTAGTAAAAAAGCTATTACCTCAGAATGCTGCTGATGAAATTCGTGAAACGGGAAAGGCAAAATCGCAGAAATATGACATGGTTACGGTTTTGTTTGCAGATATACAAGGCTTTACTGCCATTGCAGAACACACAAAACCTGAGGATTTAATAAAACATCTAAACAATATATTTAGCTGTTTTGATAGAATTATTGCCAATTACAACATTGAAAAAATTAAAACTATCGGTGATGCCTATATGTGCGCTGGGGGTATGCCTACCAAGGACAATACAAATCCTATTGAAGTCGTTTTGGCCGCTTTAGAGATGCAACGGGAGATAAAACGTATTAACATAGAAAGTACACTTAAGTTAGAAATCAGAATTGGTGTTCATTCTGGCCCTGTTGTGGCTGGAGTTGTTGGTTCAAACAAACTAGAATACGACATTTGGGGCGATACAGTAAATATTGCAAGCAGAATGGAGTCTCATGGTTTGATAAATAAAGTAAATATTTCGGAACACACATATAACCTTGTTAAAGACTTCTTTGTTTGTCAGTATCGTGGCAAAATTGAAGTTAAGTACAAAGGGGAAATGGAGATGTACTTTGTTCATGAAATTAAGAAAGTACTATCGGAAAATTCAGACAGACTAAATCCAAACAAAGATTTCTTTATCAAACTTCAGTTTATTAAATTCAAGGTTATTCAGGAAGACATTTTGGACCAATTACAAAGAAATTTGCCATCAAATCTTTATTATCACAATCTTAAACACACAATAAACGTGATTTATATTGTCGAAAATATTGCCCGTGAAGAAGGTGTTGATGAAGAAGAAATGCTCTTACTGAAATGTGCTGCTTTATTCCATGATGCTGGATTTATGGTAAGTTACGACAATAACGAAGAGATTGGGGCGAAGATGGCAGCTCAAACTCTGCTAAAATATAAATTCAGCAACACGCAGATTGAAACTGTAAAGAGACTGATTATGGCAACAAAAATGCCACCTAAACCAAAAGACCAACTCGAAAAGATTATTTGTGATGCAGACCTTGACTATTTAGGCAGACCAGATTTTATTCCAATTTCTCAGAATCTATTTAGAGAATTGTTCGAACGTGGAAAAATCAACACAATAGAACAATGGAATAAAATGCAATATAAATTTATGCTTAGCCATAATTACTTTACAACAACAGCACGCAAGGACAGAGATGCTGGAAAGCAAGCCGTACTTAATGAACTAAAAGATATGGTCTAAACTCTATTCTTCATCTTCATCAGGACCATCAACAACCTCGTTGGAATGATTATCATAAAGATCTCTGATTTTACGATATACCTTTATCGCTTTCTCATAATCTTTGTCCATTATCATTACCATAACTCCATCAATTTGACCTAAAATACTTTCGTTGGAGATTGAACATTCAATTCCTTCTTCTTCGAGTTTATCCTTTAAAATTTCTGCTCTGTACTCGTAACGATACTTAACGAGTGTTATTAACCTGTCTTTCATAACCGAATTTTTGCCTTCGTTTACGTATAAAAACTAAAATGGTTGTAAACTGACAAATAAAACTCAATAACTATTATCTTTGCAAAAAATTCTTAGATGAAGAAGAAGGTCGATTTTTTGGTAATAGGTAGTGGAATTGCTGGACTTTTTTATGCATTAAAAGTGAGCAAGTTCGGGAAAGTTGCAATAATCTCAAAAAACAATATAGACAATACAACAACCGTTAAGGCTCAGGGAGGAATTGCCTCCGTAATGTACAATCCCGATTCTTACGATAAACATATTAGTGATACAATAAATGCAGGAGCAGAATTAAACGATAAAGAAGTTGTTGAAATTGTTGTAAAAGAAGGGCCAATCAGAATAAAAGACCTAATAAATATTGGGACTCATTTTGATAAAGATAGCGATGGTTTTTATGATTTAAACAAAGAAGGTGGTCATTCAGAAAATCGCGTTCTCCATTTTAAAGACAAAACTGGGCAGGAAATACAAAGAGCACTTGTACAAAGTGTAAGAAACAACCCTAATATTCTAGTTTATGAGAATCATTTTGCAATAGAAATTATTACACAGCATCATTTTGGTGAATTAGTGCGTAAGTCAACTCCCGATATTACTTGTTATGGAGCTTATGTTTTTGATCAAGAGACAAAAACAGTAATTACTTTTCTAGCCTCCGCAACAATGATTGCAACAGGTAGATGTGGAAATGCCTATCAAAACACTACCAATCCCGTGGGAATTACTGGCGATGGTATGGCTATGGTTTACAGAGCAAAAGGGTTGGTCGAAAATATGGAATTTGTTCAATTTCACCCAACTGCATTATATAATCCAAACGAAAAGCCTTCATTTTTAATTACTGAAGCATTGCGCGGTGCTGGTGCAATTCTTAAAAATCATAGTGGTGAAGATTTTTGTTTAAAACATGACCCCAGAGGTTCTCTAGCGCCACGAGATATAGTTGCCAGAGCAATTGATACCGAAATGAAGCTATCGGGTGAAGATTATGTTTTTCTTGATGCCCGACATATAAGCAAAGATAAGCTTATGAATCATTTCCCCACCATATATGCCAAGTGTATGGAGATAGGTATAAATATCACCAAAGATATGATCCCTGTTACTCCAGCCGCACACTACATGTGTGGAGGAATAAAAACAGATAAACATGGACGTTCGAGTATCTCAAATCTTTATGCCGCGGGCGAAGTTGCTTCTACTGGACTGCACGGAGCTAATCGACTTGCGTCAAATTCTTTGCTCGAAGCAGTTGTTTTTGCTCACAGAGCCGCTGTTGATTCAGAAAATGTTTTAGCTCACAATACAACAGTTTTAGCAAAAATCCCAGACTGGAATGATGAAGGAACTATTAAAAATGAAGAATTAATACTTATTTCGCACTCTCGCAAAGAAGTTCAACAAATTATGAGTAGTTATGTTGGTATAGTACGTACCGACATACGTTTACAGAGAGCTCTCGACAGACTTGAAATTATATTTCGGGAAACCGAGAATCTTTTTAAAGCATCAAAAATTACAGTAAGCATCTGCGAATTACGTAATATAATAAACGTGGGCTACCTCATTATCAAGATGGCAAAAGACCGCCGAGAGTCGATTGGATTACATTATAATTCAGATTTGTCAGCCCCTGTGCAGCCAAAAGTATAATTTTGGAGTCTTGTAACTGATTATTGAAAAAAAATTGTTTTATTTGTGGTATAAACTATTAATTATTGTTATGAAAAAACTAGCCTTTCTCTTTATTATTACATTGGTTTCGCTTTCTGTGTTTGCTGGCTTTGTGCCTCGCAAAGATGCCGAAAAAGTTGCCAAAAGCCATTACTATCAAAGTATTAGCAGCATCAAGGCTGTAAATTGGGATGAGTTAAAAACAAATTGTTTGTTTGACCCATCAGAGAATTCTGAATATAATTTCTATGTTTTCAACATCAATGGAGACGAAGGTTATGTTATTGTTTCATCAGATAATAAAATCCGACCCGTATTAGCATATTCTTTCGAAGGTGGTTTTAATAACAACTATATGTCTCCATCACAAAGAGAATTCCTAAAATATTTTGAAGATTGTATCGCTTTTGCATCCGCAAATGAAATGGTAGCTACCGAAAAAGCAGCAAACGAATGGAATGAATTGATTTCATATTATCCTGGCAAAGCATATAGTCAGAAAGTTACTTCTCCAATTTTGTTGAAAAACATTAATTGGGATCAGGGATGGCCATATAATGCTCAATGTCCTGCAGATGCTGCTGCAACTTATACAAATGGTCATGTGCCTGTTGGCTGTGTTGCAACTGCAATGCTACAAGTTATGAAGTATTATAACTGGCCTCCTAGTGGAGAGGGCACAAAGACAAGTTACAATTTTGCAAATGGCGGATATGGAAATATCACTATAAATTTTGCAAATCAGACTTACGATTGGTATTCGATGCCAAACGAAGCATCAGCACAAGTAAACACAGAACTCGGCAAAATAAACTATCATGCAGGTGTTGCAGTTTCAATGTACTGGGGTCCAGACGGATCTGGAAGCCAAACTGATAAAATTGAATACGCTTTGGAAACCTATTTTAAATACTCAACTGCTACTGAATATGTATCAAAGTCTGATTACTCAGAAACTGCTTGGAAAAACCTTATAAAAGCTCAGATTAATGCCGAAAAACCAGTTGTATATTCTGGCAACTCAACAACAACAGGACATGCTTGGAACTGTGATGGATATCAGGACGAAAGTTTTCACATGAACTGGGGTTGGAGCGGTGCCGGAAACGGTTATTACACACTCGACAATTTAACATCTACAGCAAATCCTGGCGGTCCTGAGGCAAATTTTAATCTTAATCAGGATATGATTATTGACATATATCCAGAAGCAGGATATCCTTCATATTGTACTAGTACAAGAACTATCACTGGTACCGAAGGTGCATTTGATGATGGCAGTTCTACATCCGATTATCAGGCAAATCAGTCTTGTGTTTATATTATTGAACCTTTATGCGGAGCTGTTGTTTCTGCATCATTTGATGATTTTGTTTTAGGCGACGGAGATGTAGTTTTATTTTATGATGGTGACGAAAATTCTGACGAACTTATTGCAACTTACGACGCTAACAATCTCCCTGAAAATGATATTATATCAAGTACTAAGGGAGCATTAACTATCAGATTTAACACTAATGGTTCTTCTCAGGCAGAAGGCTGGAATCTTAGCTATGTTGTAAAAAATTGCAAAACCAACATTAACTATACTACACCTACAGGAAGTTTTGATGATGGTAGTGGAACATGTAGCTATTCGAACTCAAGTGTTTGCTCTTGGATTATCGCACCAGAAGGAGCAACATACGTAACAATTGAATTTGACAGTTACGACGTTGCTGGCAATGCTGATTTTGTTAAAATTTACAAAGACACTCAATTGACTGCAAATTTAATTGCATCTTTCACATCTTCAACTGAGCCTACTGTTCCAATTAATATTCCTAGTGGTGTAGCTGTTGTTCAGTTCTTTGCCGATGCAAATAATATTGCTCAGGGATGGACTCTGCATTACTCTTCAAGCACAAGCGACATAAACCAAAGTAAAGTAATGTCAAATATGAGCGTTATGCCGAATCCAGGCAATAGCTACTCACAGCTTGTTTTCACTCTAACAGAAAACAACGACACTAAAATTTATGTTACCAATATGCTTGGCGAAATTGTTTCGACAAACGAATATAGCCTTACCGATGGAGTGCATGAATTCCCAATGAATGAAATATTTAACGGTGAACCAAAAAGCGGTATTTATTTTATAAATGTTGACTCTGGAAATGAAATCAGAACTCAAAAATTTGTTGTTCTGTAATTTTACCATAAAAATAAAATCAAAAAAGGAAGTCTTAACGGCTTCCTTTTTTTTTGCATTGATTAAAAATACTCGTAAACATACCTTTGAATCCTACCAACCGATTCTTCAGTTAAAATCTTACCTTCTTCATCACGCGTTGTTTTTAATTTGGAGGTCATTTCACCACTAGCATTATAATGGATTTCGGTAACAGTTCTTGCTTCTTTGTCGTATTCAAGAGCAATTCTAGCTCCCGACATTGTTAACTGTTCCAAAGGTCTGCCACTTTCATCAAAGATAATCTTTATCCAATCCAACTGACGACCACTTGAATTCAGTGTCTGAACTGCCTCAATACGACCTGCTGCATTATAGTAATAATGATGTATTTTATCTGGCTTCTTCGAATCTGCGTATTCCTCTTTTAAAGATAATAATCCATCATTACGGTAGGTATTTTCCTTCTTCATCATATTCGCTATGGCAAACAATTTCGCCATTATCATTATATTCCGTTTCTGTAAACTCCTCAAGTTCGCCGTCTTCGTCACAACAACTTACTTTAATAATGGGCTTATTGGGATCCTTTTCATATGATTTAATCGAATACCAGCCACCATCATAAACAATTTTTTCCGACATCAACCTACCTTCACTATCATAAGAATAGAATTTCTTTTCCCCAAATAGGATTTCTTCGGATACTATTCGTCCTTCTAAGTCAAACTCAAGTTTGTTTTCATTTATAACATCGTTTTCCTCGTCGTACTCTTTTGTGAAAACATTGTTCCCATTTATATCAAACTCGCGAATCATTGCAAGATATTCTTTTCCATCCTCCTGAGACTGGCTCACAAAGGTTTTAATTATTCTGATTTTTTTATCCATATCACTAAATATTTACTAATTTTTCACAATATGTTTTCAAATTACGATTAAAAAATTGTAAAATTGTAAAAAAATTAAAGAATTTGAATCATAATAACGAAAATAAATTTTTCTTTCTCATAAATCCAAACGCTGGGAATGAAGGTGGCGAGAGAGAATGGCCCAAAATTGTAGAAATTCTTAATAAGAAAGAGTTGCAATATGAATTTGCTTTTACTAAAGCAGTTGGTCATGCCGAAGAAATAATAATTAGTAAAATTGGGGAAGGCTTCCGAAAAATAGTAATCGTTGGTGGTGATGGCACCTTAAACGAAACTATTAACGGGGTGATGAAACAAACCAGCATTTCCACAACCGATATCTATCTTGGTCTTATTCAAATGGGAACCGGAAACGACTGGGCCAGATACTACGGCTTTGATCAAGATTACGAAAAGGCAATTGCCCGGCTTATAAGCAATAAGAGCGTAAGACAGGATGTTGGTAAAATAGACTATCTGGTTGAGAATCAAAAAAAATCAGCATATTTTATTAATATAGCTGGTTTGTGTTTCGATTCTGCTGTTGTAAAAGCAACAAATATTATGAAAGAAAGGGGTCACAGAACTAAATCAGCTTATCTGATAAGCCTGTTGCGCAGCCTAATTAAATACAAGCCGTGGACATTAAAAATTATAATTAACAATCAGATTCTCGAAGGGAAATTTTTATCCATCAGCATCGGAAACGGACGGTTCTCTGGTGGAGGGATGAAACAAACTCCAGAAGCTATTATCAATGATGGCTTTCTTGATGTAACGGTTTATGAAAATATGCCAAAGTTTAAAATCGTGACAAATATTAAGAAACTTTACAATGGTAAAATCCTCGAAATAAAAGGAGTAAGATCATTCAGAACCAAAAGCTTTAGAATAGAATCCGAACAAACTATTTACGCAGAAACCGATGGTGAAATTATTGGAACTGCTCCTTATGAAATTAGCATTGTTGCTGATTCGATAAATGTTTTTGTCTAATTGTTTTGACAATATTAAAAAAAATGACAGACTCACATCTTCTAAATCCAAAATCTCCCAAATATTACGTAAAACGTTGGCTCGATCTGCAGGAAAAATATATTGCTGGTAAAAAAGTAATTGATTTACCTGCTGGAAACGGTGTAACTTCACAGCTTCTGAATAATCACGGTGCATTGGTATTTGCTTTCGATCTATTTCCCGAATACTTTAAAATAAAAGAATTAGACTGTCGCCGTGCTGATATTGTTACGGGAATACCTCTAGAAGATGACTTCGCCGATATGGCAATATGTCAAGAAGGAATTGAGCATTTTAGTGACCAATTACGAGCTTTTAAGGAATTTAATCGGGTTTTAAAAATAGGTGCAAAACTTTTGATTACCACTCCATCCTACTCAAATCTATCATCGCGTTTTAGCTATTTTCTTTTTGAAAGCGAAACTAACAAACACATGCCACCAAATGAAATTAACGACATCTGGATGGAAGACAAATCTATTTCGCAAGAAATTTATCATGGTCACATTTTCCTTATTGGACTGCAAAAACTAAGAATCCTTGCTAAACTCTCAGGCTTTAAAATACACGAAATTAAATATGTTCGACTAAGCAAAGGTTCTCTTTTTCTGTTACCCTTTTATTATCCACTAATTCTATTTAGCTCTTACCTACGCTATTGTCGAAACATGAAAAAGAACCCCAATATTTCTGTTGAATATAAACGAGAAGTCTATCGAGAACAGTACAAAATAAATACTTCAGTAAAAAACCTGATCAACCATCATACTTTTATTGTATTTGAAAAAGAGAATAATTTTCGAGATGTAAATTTTCGTCACTACAGCACGGTGGTAGATTTTGGAGCAAAAACATAGATATTGTTGGCTTTTGTTGCAAACCGAAACTCGGCGAAGCCAATTAAGAGTGTTGTAGAGTTAACTGCGCTTACTCTTTTTTACTCAAAGATCGAAAACAAGTAGGTTTTATTTTGTGGGATTTACTCACAACAACTATTGTTTTCAATGGTGTTTCCCGAAAAATCGGGACAGGCAGTGAGGGCTAGGCCGTTTGTGTTTTTTTGCGTTAGTGGCTGTTTCTTATTTTTTCTCACAGAGATTCACAGAGA
>CAZOHR010000054.1:11691-15583 GCA_964579045.1 uncultured Bacteroidales bacterium
CACAGAGATTCACAGAGAGTTCTTTGTGGACTTTAGTGTCCTTCGTGTTTTGCTCCATGGGTCGCGAGGGCTAAAGCCGTTTGTGGCAAGTTTTCATTCTTTTTTGTGGATCTACTCATCGTAAGTCGCTTAATGCTTTTGCTCTAAAATCGAAAATACGAGTGTATTAAAATTGTCTCTCAAACTTGTGATTTGCAAATTTTCCTTTATCTTTACATTCCAATTAGTCATTAAATAACCAATACATAATGCTTGTAAAAACATACGGATCTGCAGTTGATGGGATAAACGCCAATACAATTACTATTGAAGTAAATATTTCACAGGGCATAAACTTCTACCTTGTTGGATTGGCCGACTCAGCAATTAAAGAAAGCCAGCAGCGTATGATAAGCGCCCTTACGACTAATGGATTTAAATGGCCTGGCAAGAAGATTGTTATTAATATGGCGCCAGCAGATGTTCGCAAAGAAGGATCGGCTTACGATTTACCAATTGCTACTGGAGTTTTGGCCGCATCGGAGCAAATTAGTGGCGAACGAATAGCTGACTATATTATCATGGGAGAACTCTCGCTCGATGGTAATGTAAATCCGATAAAAGGAGCCTTACCGATAGCAATAAATGCTCGTGATGCTGGCTTTAAAGGGGTTATTTTACCAATGGAAAACACCCGCGAAGCTGCAGTTGTTGATGGGCTTGAAGTATATGGAGTAAGCAACATTAAAGATCTTATTGGTTTTCTAAATGGAGATTCTAATCTAGAGAGAGTTATTATTGATTTAGAGGCCGAATTCAACAAAGGAATCGAAGAATCGGAAATAGACTTTGCAGATGTTAAGGGACAAGAAAATGTAAAACGTGCTCTTGAAATAGCTGCTGCTGGCGGGCATAATATAATTTTAATAGGGCCTCCAGGATCTGGAAAAACAATGCTCGCAAAACGAATTCCTGGAATTTTACCTCCACTAGGTCTCGAAGAAGCTATCGAAACCACAAAAATTCACTCTGTTGCGGGAAAAACTGAAGGCAATAAATCGTTGATGCTGCAAAGGCCATTTCGTAGCCCTCACCATACAATTTCAGATGTAGCACTTGTTGGTGGTGGAACATATCCACAGCCTGGAGAGATTTCGCTCGCACATAACGGAGTATTATTTCTCGACGAACTACCAGAATTTAAACGTACCGTTCTTGAAGTTATGCGTCAGCCACTAGAAGATAGAGTTGTTACAATTTCGCGTGCTAAATTCACTGTAGAATACCCTGCAAGTCTTATGCTAGTAGCTTCGATGAATCCTTGTCCGTGCGGCTACTACAACCATCCCGAAAAAGATTGTCTTTGTCCGGCAACTACAGTTCAAAAATATATGAATCGCATTTCGGGGCCACTCTTGGACCGCATCGATATCCATTTAGAAGTTACCCCAGTTAGCTTCGACAAGCTAGCCGACACAAAACCTGCAGAAAAAAGTGCTGACATACAAAAAAGGGTAATAAAAGCCCGTCAAGTGCAGGCCGAAAGATTTAAAAAGCGGAAAAATGTGTATTGCAATGCTCAGATGAATTCTAAAATGATTAAGGAATTCTGTAAGCTTGATGATACTTGTTTGAATTTACTTAAAAATGCGATGGAGAAACTCGATTTGTCGGCAAGAGCATACGATAGAATAATAAAACTTTCACGAACAATTGCCGATCTCGAATCTAGCGAATTTATACAAGCATCGCATATTGCAGAGGCCATTCACTACAGAAGTCTAGATAGAGAAAGTTGGGGAAATTAATAAAACACAAAATCAAGCTATGAAAAAAGTAATAACACTTATATTCTTTGGATTTTGCTCCCTCACCGGGTTCTGCCAGTCAGCTAATGACTATTTTGAACAAGGTAAAGACAAAGCCAGTATGGGAAAATACTATGCGGCAATTAAGGATTTTGACAAAGCATTAGAGCTCGATAAAAGTCTGACAAAAGCTTATATAACGCGCGCAGCAGCTAAAGAAGCAACAAGCGATTATAATGGAGCTATCGAAGATTACTCTAAAGCCATTGAACTTATTCCAAACTATGCGCTAGCATATTTCAACAGAGGATTGGTCAGACTTATTGTTTTCCAAATAGAAGAAGGTTGCGCTGATTTGCAAAAAGCTAAGGAACTAGGATATGGCAGGGCGGAGAAAGAAATTGTTGAGAAATGTAAATAAATACATGCAAATTGCACAGTAATTATTCTGAGAAAGTTTCAAAATCAACCACCCACATTGGCTTCCAAATCAAGGATATTGTTACATTGAAAATTTTCTTTAACTTTGTCATACACACTCAAAAGTTCGTGTTATGAAAAAGCACTTTGATAAATCATTTTTTTGCGCCAACCGAAAAAGGCTATTCTCCTTGCTCCTACCCGACTCTGTCGCTGTATTATTCTCTGCGGAACAATTTCCACGCAACGGCGATCAGCACTTTAAGTACCGTCAGAATTCCGACACCTATTACTTTAGTGGACTAACACAAGAACAGACTATTATAGTTCTTTTCAACGACACTTCCAATAAACGCACTGAAGAGTACGCGTTTATCATTGAACCAGACGAAAAAATGATAATCTGGACCGGCCACAAATACAGTTTGCGAGAAGTCACTGATATTTCGGGCATTGAGAGAGTTGATTACCTCAATAAATTCGAAGAAACGATGAATTTTCTTCTGAACAAAACTAAATCAGTTTATTATTCACATAAATCCAATGTTAGAGGCTCAACATATCAAAACCCTGCAATTACGGAATGGAAACACAATATTGAACAATCTCACCACAACCTATACTTCAACGATCTCGACTCTATTTCGATGAATTTACGTCTGCAAAAGTCAGGAGAAGAAATTGCCGCCACACAAACTGCCATTGACATAACAAGCAAAGCATTCCAAGATATCCTCAAATTTGTAAAACCAAGTCGATGGGAATACGAAGTTGAAGCAGAGCTTACTCGTTCATTTAATGCTGCTGGAGCCCAAGATCATGCATATCTGCCAATAGTTGCATCTGGAATAAATAATTGCATCCTACACTACAATACCAACCGAAATCAATGCAAAGATGGAGACCTGCTACTTCTCGATTTCGGAGCAGAAGTTGATTATTATGCTGCCGACCTCACACGCACAATTCCTGTTTCGGGGAAGTTTACTACCAGACAAAAAGATGTTTACAACTCGGTGTTGTCCGTTATGAAACAAATGAAACAACGGATGATTCCCGGAACTACAATTAATCAACTAAACAGCGACTGCGAATCACTTATTGAACAAGAACTTCTTTCTCTTGGGCTATTGACCAAAGCAGAAATTGCTGCTCAGAGTCCAGAAGTTCCTGCATTAAAGAAATACTATATGCACGGAGTTTCACATTTTATTGGTCTTGATGTTCACGATACTGGTAAAAAAGACACTCCACTGCTGCCGGGCATGATTCTAAGCTGCGAACCTGCAATCTACATCGCCGCCGAAGGTTTTGGAATAAGACTAGAGAACGACATTCTCGTTGCCGATAAACCAGTTGATTTATGCAGTGCTGTGCCACTAGAAGTTGGTGATATTGAGAGGTAAGAAAACTTCTAAATATTAACTGTTCGAAACTTATCCGTTTTAGGAAAGACTTTAAAAGGGACCTCCTAAAAGTAAAGAACTTTTTCTGTCAACTTAATACTCCTGAGCTTCTTCTTCCAAATCAATTACGCGAAAGATTCCCTCTGCAAGAGCTTCCATTTCGTTTTCGCCTGGATATACATAAAATTCGGTTAGAGAGCCAACATATTCTTTTAAATCATTATTAAATCTATCGCTAAATGCTATGCCACCTGTTATAATAATTGCCTGAGCTTTGGC